>JAPOVQ010000001.1 GCA_026708035.1 Chloroflexota bacterium
CCGCCTGGCGACGCCCCATGGTCCGCCCCGCCCCTGGGTTTATGCAAAGGTCTCCTGAGGGAGAGGGAGTCGGACGCCGGAATGACTGAGAGTCACGCAACGGTATCCAAGTGCGCCAGCACGATATCGCGTACCAGCGCCACGTGATCCACGGCCTCGCGGCCCGGCGTGAGCGGCTGCTCGCCCCGCCTGATGCAGGCCGCGAAGTGCTCCAGCTCGAGCTTGAACGGGTTGGCCTGCCATGACCGGGTGGTCTTGGCGGGGTGGCCCTCGGCGTCGATCCACTGCACGGTGACGTCGGTCGGAATCCCGCGGCTCCATCCCGTGGGGAACGACGCGATCACACGATCGCGCGAGCCGTAGACCGCGAGCGTTTCCTCGAAGCTGAACAGCTCCGGCAGGTCGATCCAGTTGCACACGGCCCGCGCGCCGCCGGCGTACTCCAGCACTGTGGTCAGGGCGACGCCGCCGGACCAGATGTCGGTGCTCACCACGCGGCGCGGGCTGCCGAACATGCCGTGCAGGTTGCCGATGTCGTGGATCATGCTGCCGTTGATTGCCCCGAAGGCGCTGAGCGTGGCGGCGTCGACCCGGTCGCGGCCCAGCGCCTCGGCGACGAGCCGGTCCGACTCGGCGCGCCCGGTCTCGATCACCTCAGGCGGCAAGTCCGACGGCACGTGGTAGTCGAACGTCGCCAGGTGCAGCGCGTTGTCGGGGTGCAGGTGGTTGACCTGGATGAAGCGCACGTCGTCGATCTGCGCCACCCGCCGCTGCGCGAATTGGTAGGCCGGGTCGTAGCGCTTCATGTAGGCCGCCTGGTAGACGACGCCGGCGCGGTCGGCGGCGTCGGCCATCGCCTCCGCCTCGGCAACCGCGTAGCACACGGGCTTCTCGACCAGGATGTGCTTGCCGGCCTCGGCGGCCGCGATGGCCGGCGGCGCATGCGAGCCGGTCGTGCAAACGATCACCGCGTCGATGTCGGACCGCTCGACCAACTCTCGGTAGTCCACGTGTTGCCGCTCCGGCGGCACGCCGTAGGCGGCGCCGACGTGCGCCAGCAGCTCCCGCGAAAGATCACACAGCCCGGCGATCTCGAACTCGTCCCGCAGCTCAACCAGGTGCGGCAGATGCTGTATCTGCGCAATACCGCCGCAGCCGATGACGCCGATCCGAATCCTGCTCACGGTCCGCACCGCCTGGAATCTGACACGGACACATGACCTGTCGACGCGGGGCTCACGTGGCCTAACCGCCGCTCAGGACCTTGTAGCCGTAGTTGTCCTTGGTGCGTTCGGCCACGGGGAGCACCTCGACCACGACGCGGGATAGCCCCACGACCTCGCCGTCGGCGTCGAAGCTGTAGTCGTCGCCGAGGGCGCCGCTCCAGGTGATGTCGTAGAGGCAGTCGCGGAATCCGTCGGCGTCCTGGTCGTCGCCGGTTTGGCTGAGGCACTCCGCCGCGATGTAGACGGTGTCGTAGGCGGAGCCGAGGTGCCAGGGGAGGGTGATGTAGTCGTAACGCTGCCGGAAGTCGGCGAGCACCGACTGCGCCTTGGCGTTGTTGGGGTCGGGCGCGGCGGTGATGGCTTTGACCCCGGTGGCCGCGTCGCCCGCGATTTCGAGCGAGGTGCTGCCCACGGTGATGGTTTCGCCGTAGATCGGGCCGGTGTAACCCAGCTCTCGCGCCTGCTTGATGATGGTGCCGGCCGCGAACTCGGCCTGCGGCGTGACGTGGAGCGCGTCCGGGTTGGCCTCGAAGAGCTTGGTGAGCTGCGACCGGAAGTCCGTGACGTCGGAGCCAAAGCGCTCCTCCGCGACGACGGCGCCGCCGTTCTCCTCGAACCGCGCAACGGTCGTGCGCCGGACGCCCTCGGCGTAGTCGGTTTCCTCGGTGATGGTGGCCAGGGTGCGGATGCCGTCGGCCCAGAGCACGTCGCCGGTGCGGATGCCGACCTCGATGTCGCTGATCTGGGTGCGGAAGATGTAGTCGCCGGCGTCGGCGATATCGGGGTTGCTGGCCAGTCCTGAGAACAGCACCACGCCGTCCGCCTCGGCCAGCGGCGCGACGCCGAGCATGGCCCCGCTGCACGATGTTCCGAGGATGATCTTCACGCCGTCGACGTCGGTGAGCTTGTTGTAGGCGTTGATTGCGTCCTGGGCGTTGCACTTCGAGTCCTCGACGACCAGCTCCAGCCGGCGCCCGTCGACGCCGCCCGCGGCATTGATCTCCTCGAGGGCCATGAGCTTGGCCTGATTGGCCACGGTGCCGTAGGTCTCGCCAGCGCCCGTGAGCGATTCCATGACCCCAATGCGATAGGGAGTTGCGTCATCCGCATCCTCGCCGCAAGCCGCGAGGACCGACACGACACCAGCCAGGAGTCCTAGGGCGACAATTCGTTTCAATAATGAGAAGCGCATGAAGTACTCCCGCAGAGCAAATTGGCCGGCGCCGAGCGCCGCCGATGCACACTGTGTGCGCAGTTTAGGGCCTCATCCCGCGAGCGCCGCCCGAGATGGCAAAGGAACTAGCAAGACACCACCCCATGCTCTTGATCTTTGGCGGCCTGCCTGCCGCGGGGAAGACGGCAATTGCCACCGAGTTGGCGCGAGGCATTGGGGCGGTGCATTTGCGCATCGATTCCATCGAGCAGGCGCTGCGCAACTCCGGAGTGGAGATTTCGGGGCCCGAGGGCTACGTGGTCGCCTATGCGGTCGCGGAGGACAACCTGAGACTGGGCCGCACCCTAATCGCCGACTCGGTGAACCCCGTGGAGGTGACACGAGCCGCCTGGCGAAACGTCGCCCAGCGAGCAGGCACGCGCTGCGTCGAGATCGAGATCGTCTGTTCCGACCATGCCGAGCACCGGCGCAGGGTGGAGACACGGAAAGCCGACATCGCCGGCCACCGACTACCCACGTGGCGTCAGGTGTGCGACCGGAAGTATGAACCCTGGGACGCCAACGTCGTCGTCGACACAGCCGGACAGCAGGTTGAGGCCAGCGTCGCGGCACTGCGCGAGAGACTGGAAGGCCGTGCGTAGGAACTCCAGCCTGAGGCCATTGACGCCGCCTGCGGCATTGATCGCATCCGTGGCCACGATCGTGGTCAGATGAACCACGGCGCCGTAGGTCTCACACGCGCCCATCAGCGCATCCATGACGCCCATGCCAGACAGAGCCGCCTCGCCCGTGTTCTGGCCGAAGGGTGACCGGTGCTCGACTTCGACCGCTTCCAATGGGTCAGCTTCGACTGCTACGGCACCCTGATCGATTGGGAGACCGGCATTGCGGAGGCGGTCGCCCCGGTCCTCGCGTCCCACGGCATTCGCAAGTCGAGGGCTGAAGTCCTGGCGCTGTTCGCCGACGCGGAGCCCCGAGTGCAGTGCGCAGGCTACCTGGAGTACCGCCGCGTCTTGCGTCGCGTGATGGCCTTGATTGGCAGCGATCTCGGCTTTCAGCCCACCGAGTCCGAGCTGGCATGCCTGGCCGAAACCCTGCCACGATGGCCGGTCTTCCCGGACACGTTGGACGCGCTGCGGGCGCTGCAATCGCGCTTCAAGCTCGCGGTCATTTCCAACGTGGACGACGACCTGTTCGCCGGGACGGCCGAGGTGCTGGACATCGACTTCGACGCCGTGGTCACGGCGCAGCAGATCCGGAGCTACAAGCCGAGTCTGCGCAACTTCCACGCCGCCGCGACGCGCATGGCCGTCACCACGGACGCCTGGCTGCACGTCGCCGAGAGCCTCTACCACGACATCGCACCGGCAAACCGGCTGGGAATCGCCAGCGTCTGGGTGAACCGCGCGAATCGCGGCGGCGGCACGCGCCGCGTCGACGCCGTTCCCGACCTCGTGGCGCCCGATCTCGCCACCCTGGCGCGGATAATGTGCCTGCCGTGACCGGCGGCCGATCCTGCCACTGCAATCCGCGCTGACCACGAGAGAGGAGCGACTCGCGTGGCACCGAACAGGAGCATATTCGTAAACCTGGCGGTGAAGGACGTGGACAAGTCAGTCGCGTTCTTCACCGAGCTGGGGTTCGAGTTCAATCCCGCGTTCACCAACGATCAGGGCGCGTGCCTGATCATCAGCGAGAACATCTTGGTGATGCTGCTGGCGGAGCGCTTTTTCGGCAGCTTCATTCCCGGGCGGCGGATCGCCGACACCTCGGATACGACCGAGGCCTTGCTCGCGGTGTTCCTGGCCGAGAGGGAGAAAGTGGACGCCATGCTCGACAAGGCAGTTGAGGCGGGTGGAACGGCCTTCCGGGAACGGTCGGAGTTTCAAGGCATGTACGGCGGCGCATTCCAGGACCTGGACGGGCACATCTGGGAGATCGGTCACATGGGTCAAGCGGCGGCGGCGGACGTCCCGCAATCACCGGAGGACAGGCCGTGATGGCGACGACATCCAAGCTCAGCCCGTTTCTCTGGTTCGACGGTCGATCCGAGGAGGCCGCCGAGTTCTACGTCTCGGTGTTCCCGAACTCTCGGATTCTGAGTGTCTCGGTGATTTCGGAAGGCCCCGCCAAGGGCGAGGCGCTGGTGGAGTTCGAGCTCGACGGCCAGAAGTTCGGCGCCGTGGACGGCGGACCGATGTTCGACTTCACGCCGGCCGTTTCGTTCGTTGTTTCCTGCGACTCGCAGGAGGAGATCGACTACTACTGGGACCGGCTTTCGGAAGACGGCGAGCCGGGCCGCTGCGGCTGGCTCGAGGACAAGTTTGGCCTGTCGTGGCAGGTGACCCCGTCGATATTGCCCGCACTGATGGCGGGCAATACGTCGAAGCTGATGGAAGCGCTGCTCGCCATGGACAAACTTGACATCGAGGCGCTGCGCCGCGCGTCCGAGAGCGACTGAGCCCGCCAGTGATTGCTGAGCTTGGCGCCCACCCGAGCGATGGACGGCTGCTGCTGCACGCGGAGACTCAGGCCGAGTGGCGGGCGTGGCTGGAGCAGAATCACCAAAGTGCGGACGGCGTGTGGCTCGTCTCGTGGAAGAAGGCCACGGGCAAGCCGTTCATTCCCTATCCCAACACTGTGGACGAAGCGCTGTGCTTCGGCTGGATTGACTCGCGGCCCAACCGGGTGGACGACGAACGGGCGATGCGGCTATTCACGCCACGGAAACCGAAAAGCCTCTGGTCGCGCATCAACAGGGCGAAGGTGGCGCAACTCACGGAGCAGGGCCGGATGGCGCCGGCCGGCATGCGAATGGTCGAGACGGCGAAGGCAAACGGATGGTGGACGGTCGGCGACGAGATCGAGGACCTGGTGATCCCGCCCGACTTGGCTTCGGCCCTGGCGGCCAATGAGACGGCGAGGGACTGCTTCGAGCATTTCGCCGCCTCGGCAAAGAAGAGCATCCTGTGGTGGATCAAATCGGCGCGGAAACCCGAGACCCGGGCCGGGCGCATCGCGCGGACCGTCGAGTTGGCCGCGGAGAATCGCATGGCCAACCATCCCAAGGGCCGGGACCAGGGGCCGAAACGGCGCTAACGTTGGGTTGGCATGGCGATTCTGGAAGCGACATGATGGTTAGGGCGCTCGTCGTTGCCGCGCTGGCGGCCTCTGTGCTGTTTGCCTGCGGCGAGGACGCATCCGAGACGGCCGAGCCTCAGGCGCCAGCGGTTTCGACCATCACCGTGCAGGCGTCCCCGGCGCCGGCGCAACCGGTGCCCACCGCAACCGCGTCGGCGGCTTCGGCGGCAACCACGGTGCCGTCCCCAGCCGCGACGGTGGCGGCGATTTCGCCAACAACAGCGCCCTCGCCCGCAGTCACGACGGCCGTACCGGCTCCTGGCGTTGCGGTCTCCGAAGCGCTTGGTGTCGTTGACGCCGCCAATGCATTCCTCGACGCGCTCACCGAGGACCAACGATCGGCGGCGCTGCTCGCCTTTAACTCGCCACTGCGCCCCAACTGGTCAAACCTGCCTCCGGGATTGACTCCCTTCGAGCACAACGGCGTCCGGATTGGCGATCTCGACGCAACGCACACCGAGCTTCTGCACGACTTTCTGCGGGCGGCTCTGAGTCCCGACGGCTACGTCAAGGTTGTCGGCATCGTGGGGGCCGAAGACGCGCTGGCCCTGACGTCCAGCCGGCAATTGAGCGCGGACAACTACTGGTTGGCCTTCTTTGGCGAGCCCTCCGCGGACCACCCCTGGGGCTGGCAGTTCGGCGGTCACCACCTGGCGGTGAACGTGACGGTCGTGGACGGGCGCTCGTATCTCTCGCCAACACTGGTGGCAATTCAACCGGCGTCCTACGAGGTCGACGGCGTCACCGTCGCGCCTCTGGCCGCCGAGGTGCAGGCCGGACTGGCACTGATGAATGCCCTGGATGAGAGCCAGCGGGAGGCGGCGCGGGTGCAGCGTCCCAGTGAGCTGTGGGCCGGCGCGGGCAAGGACGGCGTGCTGCCGCCGCTGGAAGGCTCAGCTGTGGCGGGGTGGAGTGAGTCCCAGCAAGACCTGCTGCTGGACGCGGTCGCGCAGTGGGTCGGCCTGCTGCCCGCCGCGAGCGCGAAGATCCGCATGGTCGAGATCGCGGACTACCTTGGCGATACCTATTTCGCCTGGCACGGCAACGTCGACGCCGGCCGGCCCATCTACTACCGCATCCAGGGACCGGCGCTCATCATCGAGTTCGCCACCCAAAGCCGCGCCGGCGGCGACCGCGCGCACTACCACTCGATCTATCGCGACCCGACAAACGAATACGGCGCCGCGGCGGTCGATGCCCGCTGATCGCCTCGAGCGAGCTTCGAATTCTGATTCCCAGCGATGCCTGGGGCCGTAGTCAAGGTCCGGAATCCGCCGTTTCCAACTTGGGCTGCGGCGGCGAATCCGCCATAATGACTTCCCGTCAACATCGGTTGGATTCGCCTAGCGAGGCAGGACTTCCATGACGATGACTTCCCCCGCCGTTGCGCAGGCGCCGCGGCTGACGACGGACCAGATTGCCCAGTTCAAGCGCGAAGGATTTCTCGTGCTGCCGGGCGTGGTCGATCCCGAGCTGTGCCGGCAGGCGCGCGATCAGATGTGGGACACGATCGCGCAGTACCGCCCCAGCATGCGGCGCGACGATCCCTCCACCTGGACCCCGATCAGCGACGAGGAGAACGCCAGCTATACCCGCGAAGTGACGGGCGGCGACCCCTACTTCGGCGGTGGAGGGCACCGGTTCTACATCCGCAACGGGGCCGAGGATTTGCTGCTGGACATTGGCGCCCGCGTCGTGTGGGACGTCGCCGAGCAGCTGTTGGGCGAGGGCGAGGTGGTCTACCCCGCAGGCCTGGACGCCACCGGCCACACCACGGGGCCGTGCTACCTGACCGAGGGCGCGGTGAAGGGCATGGAGTCCCACCTGGGTGACAAGACGAGGGAATGGACCGGTCCGCCGACCAATAGGACCGGACCGCTGCGCCTGCCGAAGACCGGTCCCCACTGGGTGACGGGCCAGGGCACGCGCGGCATGTATTGCACGCTGCCAAACGGGTCCCCCCGCGGACCGAACTATCCCTCCGCCCATTCCGGCGAGGGCATGGGCTCCGAGAGCCGCTGGAAGGTGCAAACCGCGGTCTACTTCGACGACCTGCCGCTGGGCGCGGGCGGCCTGCACCTCTGGCCCGGCAGCCACGCCAGGGTCTGGGAGGCCTACCGCGAACTCAAGCAGAGCGGCTCGGGCGAGAATTATGACGGCTACAACCACCCCGTGGTGGCCGACATCAAGGCCGACACGGAGCCGGTGGATACCCACGGGCCAGCGGGCTCAGTGGTGCTGTGGCACTCGATCATGCTGCACATGGCCGGCGTCAACACTTCGAGCGACATCATCCGCCAGGCGACGCTTTACGCCTTCGCCAAGACGCCGGAGTCCATGCCGGACGAGAGCGTGGAGAATGAGACCCTCGACGACATCTGGAAGGACTGGTCGGACGAGGTGCGGGCGGTGGCGGTCTAGGAGGTCTAGGAAGTCGGGCGGCACCCTCACCCCAACCCTCTCCCGTCAAGGGAGAGGGGGTCGGGCAGGCGGCGCCCTCAGGCTGACCCTCACTCCAGCCCTCTCCCTTCCAGGTGGAGGGGGCAGGAGTCGAGGGAGAGGGGGGCGGGCGGCGCCCTCAGGCTGACCCTCACCCCAGCCCTCTCCCTTCCAGGTGGAGGGGGCAGGAGTCGAGGGAGAGGGGGGCGGGCCGCGCCGGTGTTCATCCGGTGCGCTGAGGTCGTGCGCTCTAGATTCCTCGCTGCGCTCGGAATGACGGTCATTGGGGCTGTGGTCGGGCTGGTCCCGGCACCCACACTCCAGCCCTCTCCCACCAAGCGACCCCTGCAGAATCGGACGGGCTTGGGGATGACCGGGCGCACGGCGACCGCCCCCGGGTTCAATGAAGGGTGGATTCCCGCCCCGTATCGAGTACGGGGCAGGCTCTTCGCGGGAATGACGAAGTGTCACGCAAAGGTCTCCGATGGGAGACGCTGGCCGAGTCCCGGACGGGCGGGGCTGAGACCCGCCCCTACCCCGCGTTGTCAGTGCGCCTCCTGGCTCAGCCGGACTGGATTCCGGCTTTCGCCGGAATGACGGAGGGATACGCGAGGGTTCAATCGAGCGGTAGCGGAGACGGGCGGGCGCCCCCTCACCCCGGCCCTCTCCGGTGGGAGAGGGAGCCGGACATCCGGGCTAGGTTCGCGCTAGCCGGCGGCGGCTTGCTGTCGTTCGGCGCGGACCTTGGCGGAGAGCGCGGCCAGGTGGCCGTCATTGGCGAGGCGCTGTTCCAGGTGCCGCATGCGCTCCGGCGAGGCGGTTTGGAGCATTATTTCGCCGTAGGCGCGTTCCATCTCGTGCCGTGACAGATTGGCCACCGACTTTCGAACGGGCTCCAAGTCGTCGTCGGGTTGCCGCGCTTGCATGTTGATGGTGAACATGCGCCGCCGCGTACCGCCCCCGAACGACGCGTGCTTGATCTCGTGATTGAATACCAGGACGTCGCCGGGTTCGGTTTCCAGCGCAACGGACGGCACCTCGGCCCCTGACAGGCCCCACGTCTTCTCGGGCAGCGCCCCGCGCTCGTCGAGCGGCGTGCGGTAGTAGTCGACGGCGCCCAACATCCGCCAGAAGCGGCCGCCCTTGTGGTGGCTGCCTGGAATCACTCGCAGGCTGCCAGACGCGGCGTCCAGCGGATCCAGGTAGAACGCGGTCTTGATGGGGAGCTTGGCTCCCCAGCTCGTGTCGGAATGCCAGGGCGTATCGCCGCTGTAGACGTTGCCGTCGCTGGTCATGTAGTTGAAGTCCTCGCCGCAGATCGAGGACCCGATGCCGAGGACTCGCGGGTCGTCGAGCAGCGAGCTCAGATACGGGTGCTGGTCGATGAACGGCACCACTACCGTCAGCCGCTCGTCCAGATCATCCGACGCTCCGTCCAGCCCGCCGCCATTGGCCGTCCACACGTCGCGGAAGGCGTCGTTGAGCGCGTCGACCTCGTCGCGAAAGAGGCCCCGCAACGCCAGGTAGCCGAAGGTCTTGAAGAATCGCAGTTGTTGCTCGGTGAGTAGCATGGCGCGCTCCGATCCGCTCGTGCTCACTGCCCGCCCCACGAATGCTGCCACCTTCGCACCTGCCGCGCCAGCGGTGGGCGCGCTTGGCTTGGGGCGCGATCCGCCGGTGGCCCGAATAGCCCGCCCGGTAGTGGGTCGCTATGCTCAAGCGCCCGCCGAGTGCCATCCGGTGGACCGACCATGCGCTATATCGGCCGAAATGAACTGTTTGGCTACGGATTCCTGACCGGTGTGGTGGTGGTGCTGTCGCTGCCCCTGTTTCCGTACCAGTGGCACGTGTTCATGCATATTGCCGGGGCGGTCGTCTTCCTGGGCAACATCATCGTCACGGGCGTGTGGATGCTGCTGGCGGAGCGAACGCGGAGCATCCCGGTAATCCACTTCTCGGCCAAGGCGGTGATCCGCGCGGACTTTCTGTTCACGCTGCCCGGCGTGCTGCTGCTCGTGATCAACGGGGTGGTGATGGTGGTTGACCGGTGGGGCGGGTGGGACGCGTTTCATCAGATCTCGTGGGTCACCATTGCGCTGGGGCTGTTCATTGCGTCCGGCGTGATCTGGGTGGGCGCCCTGCTCCCCGCCCAACATCGCATGGCGGTGTTCTCGGACCCGTTGGCCTATCCGGATTCGCTGCCGCCCCGGTTTGTCTCGGCGATCCGTCAGTGGTATTTCTGGGGCGTGCTGGCGATTCTGCTCCCCGTCGCCTCGCTCTACCTGATGGTGCACAAGCCGGTCTTCGGCTAGGCCATCCTCGTCGGCGCGCCGGGGTCCATGGCACATGTTGGCGCAGCACGGATTTCATTTAGAAGCAAGCGTCGTGATATATTGCTTGGGCAATACCGTCGCTTTATTTCTTGTTTTCCCTACATGAGAGGGGAACGATTTGACTGAAATCGACGAGGTCTTGGCAAGCAGCGCCAGCTATGCGGCAAGCTTCGGCGCGGGGGATTTGACAGCGTCGCCCGGGCGCAGCCTTGCGGTGGTGGCGTGCGCAGACGCGCGCATCGACGTGCACAGAATCCTGGGGCTCAAGGAAGGCGACGCTCACGTGATTCGAAATGCGGGCGGCGTGATCACCGACGACGTGATCCGGTCGCTGATCATTTCCCAGCGCCTACTGGGCACCCGCGAGGTCATGCTCATCCAGCACACTGACTGCGGCATGCTGAAATTTCGCGACGACGACTTCAAGGACGAGATTGAGGCCGATACGGGGATTCGTCCGGCGTTCGCGCTCGAAGCCTTCGCAGATCTCGAGCAGAACGTGCGGCAGTCCATCGCCCGAATCCACGTCAGCCCGTTTATTCCACACAAAGATCAGATTCGGGGGTTCATCTACGATTGCGCCTCGGGCAAGATCACGGAGGTTGCAACGGAATAGCTGAAAAGCATAGCTTGAAGCAAACTCTATCAATCACTAATCCTCAATTCATAATCGGCTGATAAGACACGCGCTATCGATTGGATATATCCATCGTTCCCATGATACTTCCAGAAGAATTGTCCGCATAGTTGGTTGGTGCTATAGTCTGGCATCGATTGGCTTGGCGGGATCCGCGCGGCCCGTCACACGGCAGCGAGGGGGGCGCGTTGCTCATTGTGGCGACTGCTTGGCGTAGCGCAATGCTCCGGCCGCAATCGTCGAGCAACGGGTCGGCGGACCTCGTCGATTCGGACACAGCACGCGATCGGCGTCGCCGTCCGACCGCGGCCGGACGTGCGGCAGGCCCTTGGTCGTGAGCTACAACCTGCAGACCCTCCGCGGCGACCTTTTCGGCGGTGTCACGGCGGCCGTGGTCGGCCTGCCGGTGGCGCTGGCCTTCGGCGTCGCCTCGGGTCTTGGCCCAATCGCCGGCCTTTACGGCGCGATCGCCGTGGGGTTCTTCGCGGCGGTGTTCGGGGGGACGAAGTCGCAAATCTCCGGCCCCACCGGTCCCATGGCCGTGGCGATGGCGGTGGTGGTGGCCACCCACGCCGACAACCTGGCCCAAGCGTTCACCATCGTCATCATGGCGGGCCTCATCCAGCTGCTGCTGGGGGCCATCCGCGTCGGTCGTTTCATCGCCTACACGCCGTATTCCGTGATCTCCGGGTTCATGTCCGGCGTAGGCGTGATCATCATCCTGGTGCAGACGCTGCCGTTCGTGGGCGCTTCGGTCGCGGAGGGCGGCCCCGTGGGCACGGTGCGCGCCTGGCTGGACGTGCGCAACGACATCAACTACAGCGCCTTGGCCATAGCCGCGGTCACGCTGGCGGTGGGGATTGCGTGGCCGGGCCGGCTGCGCAAGTACCTGCCGCCGACGCTGGCGGCGCTGCTGGCCGGCACCCTGCTGAGCGTGCTGTGGCTGAGCGATACGCCCCTCATCGGCGAAGTGCCAACGGGCCTGCCGGACCTGCAACTGCCGGACGTGTCCTTCGGCGCGTTGGCGGCCGCCGTGCAACCGGCGCTGATCATTGCGCTGCTGGGATCCATCGACAGCCTGCTGACGTCGCTGGTGGCCGACTCGATGACCCGCACGCGGCACAACCCCAATCGGGAGTTGATCGGTCAGGGCATCGGCAACATGGCCGCCGGCTTCATCGGGGGCATGCCGGGCGCCGGGGCCACCCTCGGCACCGTAGTGAACCTCCGCGCCGGCGGCCGCACCCCGGTCTCGGGGGTGCTGCGCGCGGCCATCCTGCTGGCCTTGGTCTTGGGTCTGGGGCAATTCGTCGAGGCCATTCCCCACGCGGCGTTGGCCGGAATCTTGATGAAGGTCGGCTGGGACATCATCGATTGGCGGTTCATCACCCGCATTCACCGGGTGCAGCGCGAACACCTGCTGGTGATGCTGATCACGATGGGACTCACGGTGTTCCTGGACCTGGTGACCGCCGTGGCCATCGGCCTGATTGCGGCCGGAATGGCGAGCGCGCGGCAGTTCGAGCGCCTGGAGATGGACAGCGTGGTTTCCACGCCGCTGCTCGACCAGAGCTTTCTTGCCGGCGCGGAGGGCGCAGACTCCTTCGCCGCGCGCGTCGGCCTGGTGTCGTTGCGGGGAAGCTTCTCGGTGGCCTCCGCGAACAAGCTGATCAACACCATCAGCGTCGACATTCGGGATCACGACGTTGTGATCCTCGATTTCTCCGACACGGTCTATATGGACGACAGCGCCGCGCTCGTGGTGGAGCAGATGATCGATACGGCCATTGCCGAAGACACGCAGTGCATCGTGATGGGTTTGGGAGGTCGGCCCGCCATCACGCTGCAGGCCCTCAACGTACTGCGACGCGTTCCAGCCGATCGCTTCGTCGCCACGCTGGACGACGCGCAGACTACCGCACGGCAATTGCTGGAGGACTAGCCCAGCGACAGGAACTGCCCCGGTGGCACGGTCACGGCCGGACGCACGGCGGGGGCATCAACGGCGTCCTGGGCGTCGGCGTGCTCGCCGCAACATCGAGCAGCAACGGGAGAAGTCGACGCCGGTAGCCGTGAGGCTCGCCACCAGACCTCCGGCGGTGACGGCGGCTATGGCGATGCCGAGGTCATACCAGGGCTGCGGCGCGTACTCGAAGGTTATCGCGGAGTCTTCGGAAACCGGCAGGAAATAGCCGTTCCAAAGGCCGTCGGCGAGCAGCGGGGCGAACGCTTCGCCGTCCACCCAGGCCAGCCAGGTGGGATCGTACGCCCGGCGGAGAACGACGAACGCCCAACCGCCGGCGCCGCGCGCGGTGGCTTCGATTCGCGTGGGCTCGCGCGTCGAGACTTCCAGACGCGGCTGGACCAATGCGGGTGAGGCCGGCGCGCTCGTGGGACGCCAGTCGGCGGGCGCGAGGGCCAGGGTGCTCACGGCTTCGAGCCCGGATCCGGCGGTCACGCCGATATCTCCATCCGCCGCGGCTCCGACGCGCATCCAGCGCCAGCCGGACGTCGGTGCAGTGGTGGTGAGGTGCGCGCTGGAGTTAGCGGTCGCAACGTCGAGCCAGGTCGAGCTAGGGCTGGTGAAGACGCGCAGCCAGACGGAGCGGTCGTGGTCGTCGGGAACGTGAATCCGCAGCGCGTCACGCTCGCCTCCCGGCGTGGCGAATGCCAGACCCAGGCCGTAGTCCGACGCCCAGTCGTGGAGCCCCTCCCGTCCAAGGCGCTTGAGCCAGGACTGTCGCTCATCCGCGTAGGCGCCGCCGCGGGTCCAACCGCCCCGTGTGCCGTCGAAGCCAAACCAGCCGGTGACGGGCATCAGCTCAACGTCGGCGGCGGCGGCGAAGATTGCGTCGGTGGTTGGCTGCGCGGGGGCGACCGAGTCAGGCAGCGGCGGACGCGCGCGGTGGTTAGCCAGGATGCGCGTGGCGCCGGCGTCGGCGTCGGCAGCCAGCCCGTCGCTCCAGGCCGCGCCGGTCGATTCGAGCACCGCCGCAGCGGCGCCGAGCCCGAACGCCATGGCGTTCGGGCCGGACGCAACGACCGAGGCGCGAGGCAGCGCGGCGAGGGCCGTGGCCAGCGCGTCACCGGCCGGTTGGTCGCGCATCACGACCACGTGGCTGAAACCCGCGCGTTCGGCGGCGGCGAGCGCCTCGGCAGGCTCGATGCCGTAGATGTACTCGATCCAGCGACCGGGGACGGGCGACGGCGGCGCCGGCGAACGCGTATCGCCGGTGAGGGATGGATTCGCCAGGCTCGCCGCCTCCATCAGGCGCAGGGTGCGCGCCGGGTCCCAGGGCGCGGGCCGGTCGTCGGAGGACACGACCAGGATTCGACCCTCCGGCCCGGCGGCCGCGTCCGCCGCCCGCAACACGTCGCGATAGTCCGCCGGCAGCGGTCGCGGGAGGTAGCCGGGTTGATCAGTGCTCCACAGCAGCGGCACGGCGGGAATCGCGTGGACGCCGAGCGCGAGGGCGACATAGCCCGCCAGCAGTGAAGGACCGAGCGCGCTTCGCGTCCACCCGCCGGCCCCAACCCGGCTGAAGAGATCGGCGACGACGAATCCGGCGCCGAAGGCCTGCGCCAAGATGAGCAGACCGACCACCCGGTCCGGTTCACGAAAGACCCACAGGCCGGGAACGGCATTCACGGCTGCCTGATAGATGTCGGCCGTGAGCCCCCAGTTCGACGCGGCCGCGACCAGGGCCGCCGCGTATCCCCCGACGGCCAGATAGAGTGCGGGCGGTCCCCACCGGCGTAGAGCAACGGCCGCCAGTGGCAGCGCCGCCACCGCCCATCCGGCGAACTCCCAGGGCAGCCGGCCGGCGCCCGAGGGAATCAAGACCCCATGCCAGTTGGCATTTGCGGCTCCCTGGAGCGTGGTCGGCAGGTCCTGGTGTCGCGCGAGCACCGTGCGCGTTTGGTCCATGAGCGTGTAGGCCGGGTCGGGGCTGCCTCCGTAGAGCTTGACTGCGACATACGGCGCGATCTGGTAGGCCAACAGCGGGATGAGCGCCGCCGACCACACGAGGCCGTCGGTCAACGCCCGCCGACGCTTGACCGGGCACTGCACCATCGTGCCGACGACCCACGCGGCAATCATGAGCGTGGTGAAGACCAGGTAGTGGGGCTGCGCGGCGCCCAAGAGCGCGAAGACGAGGGCGGACGCAACCGTCCAGCGCCGCTGCGTGGTTCGCGTGCCCTCGAGATAGAGCCCCAGGACAAGCGGCGCCGCCGCCCATTGGGCCAGCAGCCAGCTGTGCTCCAGTCGCGCGATCGTCCACGGATTGACCACCAATGCCACCGCCGCGACCATGGCGCCCATGGCTGCGGCGGTGCGAGGAATCTCAGTGCGCCAGCGGGCGAACAACGCAAATGCGGCGAATGCGCTGACGTATCCGACGCCCGCGATCCACAGCACGATCAGCCGGGCATACGTCGCGCCGTCCAGGCCGAGCGCTTTGGCAACGCCAACCAGAGTGAGTGTGATCGGCAGGCGTCCGGTGCCCGCGATGCTCAGCGTCTCGCGCGGCGACCACAGGGGATAGACGCTGTGCTCGACGACGCGATCCAGGAAGAGCGAGGGATAGAGATCACGCTGTTGCAAGTCGCCGGGGGTCGTGATGACGGCCCAGAACACGGCCACCACGATCAGCGCGCCGGCGGCGAACGCCAGCGCCCAGGGGCTTGCCAGCCGTACGCCGAGCCGCCAGAGGGACGGCAGCGGCGAAGGGCTGCGACCTGGACGGCGAGTCACTGCCGATGACGTGGCGTCGATTGGGAATGGCGCGGGGTGTGCTGGCGGCTTTGAGTGTAGTCGCGGCTCTGGCGGCCGCCCTGGCGCTGGGAGGCGCGGAACGCCAGTGGCCGGCGTTCCCGACCTACGCGTTCAACCTGGACTTCGGGCCCGCCTTTGCCGGCGGCAGCCTGGAGCAGACGTTCGCGGCTCCGGCCACGCCGCTGCGCCGCATCGAGCTGCGTGCGGTGAGCCCCTGGCCCGAGACCGTCACGGTTCGGTTGCACGATGTCGGCGATCCGGCAGCGGTGGTGCTGGTCGAGTCCAGCGTTGGGATTGCCGCCGACGGCGCGATACGGCTAGACGTTCCGGGGACGGTGGATACCAGTGCACGGTTCCTGCAGATCCAGGTCATCAATCCGCCCGATTCACCCATGCCCTTAGCGCTCCAGGCCAATCACACCGACCCCTATAGGGATGGACAAGCCGCCATCGGCAGCGACCCCGGTACGGGTTCGGTTGACCTGGTGCTACAGACCTGGCGGCGTGTCACGCCGACGGCGCTGGGGATGGAGGTGCTGCGCGCGAACGCGCTCGGCGCCCTCTTTGCGCTGGTGTCGCTCATCGCGCTCGCCGGTCTGGCGCTGGCCTGGTTCTGGCGTCGATTTGCCGACCGATCTCGATCGGTGATGGCGGCGGCTGGATTGCTGGGCGTCGCGGCGGGACTTGGACTTCTGCGCGTCGGCTTCGAAGTCCTCGCGCCCTGGGTGACCTGACCGGGCTAGCCGCCCCACTCGGCGCGGCTGTGCGGCCGCGCCGCCCCCAGCAGGCGTCGCAGCGTCACCGTGCCGTAGACGACCAGCGTGATCCAGCACGCGGGCAGGTGGTAGAGCCAGGCGCGATCCCGCCGCCGCAGCCAGCCAATCGCCGCCTGGACCAGCAGGGGCGCCACGGTCAGCGTGGCGGCGGCGAATAGCAGGGCGCCGCGCCACGGCGGGGCGGTCGGCCCCGTCCGCATGCCGGCCGCGCTGAAGTAGAGAAAGTCTTGCGCCCGCCGGGTTTGCTTGCGGGCGAACTGTCGTAGGGATTGGGCGTAGTGGTGCGCGATGCCAAGGTGCAGCTTGGCGACGTGGACGAAGGACCCAGAAGTGCCCGAGTGGAGGATGTCGACATCGAAGAGATACCCGTCGCGCACGGCGGCGGCGGCAACCGACCGCCGGGTGAAGAAGCCGTTGGCCCCCACCGTCGGCAGGCGCTCGCGACGGAACCGAACCTTGCGGAAGGTGGGAGTCTCCTCATAGACCTCGTGATCCACGCCGGTCCACTTGCCCGTGACGAGGCATTCGCGGTCGTAGGTCCCGAGAAAGAGGACGAAGGGATCGTTCATGCCGAGCAGCGCGAAGTAGCGGTCGAGCGCGGGCATCGTGTCCAGGGCGGTGAATCGGATGGGCTCGGCGCCGGCAACTTGTGGATCGCCCAAGGCGTCGACGACGGCCTCCAGGGTGGATGGCGACGGCAACTCGTTGTCCGAGTCGACAAAGCCCACGATCGCGTGGGTCGCCTGCGCCAGACCGGCGGCCTTGCCGGCTTCACCCGTGACCAGCGGGTTTTCGACCACCGTGCAGCCCGACGATTCGGCGACGTTGCGCGTCGTGTCGGTTGAGCCGCCGTCGGCGACGATGACTTCCAGCCGATCCGCCGGATATCGCTGGGCGCGAATCGACCGGAGGGCGATTTCAAGACTCCGCGCGCAGTTGAGCGTGGGAATGACAATCGAGATTCCGGGGGCATCCGCCATGGCAGGCAGTATGCCGAAGCGTCCCCCTGAGCGGGTCGGCTCGACTCCGCCACCACGACGCGGTATTCGCGCGCGGCGACTCCTACGCGTCGTTGCCGGACGCGCCGCCGTTGTCGGCGTCGAAGCCATATTGCCGGACGATCACGTCCACGTTTCGCTCGGAGAACCGGCGCTCAGCCTCGGCGCGCGCTTGCTCGCGGAGCGCGTCCAGACCGGCGCGATCGGCCAGCATGTCCTGCAGTCCCGCCATGAACGCCTCGGCGCACGGCTCAACGAGCCGCCCGATTTCGGGAGTCACGGCTTCTCGCAGACCGCCGAGGTTGCTCGCGACGATTGGCGTGCCGGCCGCGCTGCCCTCGAGCACCACGATTCCCGCCGCTTCTTCGTACTGCGACGGCACCAGCAGCAGGTCAGCCGCGGCATACATCGAGGCGATGGTGTCGAGGCGTTCGGCTGGCGGGCCGGCAGGATCCTGCATGAGCGTCAAGTTTGGCAACGCCGTTGAAGCCTCCGCGACCTCGGTTCCCATATCTCCTTCGGCGCCCAGCATCCGGAATTGCACGTTGGGCAGGCGCCGGGCGAGCTCGAGAACGATGCCCACGCCCTTCTTGCGCAGGAGTCGGCCAACAAAGAGGCAGGTGGGCGTCGACTTGGGCCAGCCGAGCCGCGGGCGGGCCTCGGCCTGACTGCGCGGCCGAAACACTTCGAGGTCGACCCAGTGCTGATGGGCGGTGACGCGAGCCGGGTCCAGGCCGATGGCGAGAAGCTCCTGCCGGGACGCCTCGCTCACGGTCAGCACCCGATCGGCGCGCCCGAGCAGGGAGCGCACGGCTTGCGCGAGCAGCCGGCGCTGCCGCAACTCGTAGATCGCGTGCATGCTGACGACGATCGGCTGCGGCGCACCGGTCCAGCGCATCCCCAAGGCCGCCACGGCGGCGGCCAACCCGTGCGCATGGATGACGTCGAAGCCGTCGCTATGGCGGATACGGTGTCGGACGGCGCCCACCAGCAGGCCGGGAACCAGGTAGGCAAACACCAGCGGCGCGTATGGTTCGATGCGCGGATGCCATCCGCGCCCAAACCACGGAATGCGGATGACTTCGCCGTTTGGGAGCGGTTCGCGCGACGGGGCCTTCACCGGGGCGACCAGCGGTTGGTGCGTGAGGAGCGTGACCCAGATGTCGCGCCGCGCGAGCGCGGCGATGAGGGCATCGATGTGCGTCTCGACGCCGCCACGATTGGGCGAGGCGAAGGGTGACAGCATGAGCACACGCCGACGGTCGCCGGAGTGCGAATCGCGCGCCGCCGGCGTCATGTGATTGCGGCCGGCCCATGAAGCAGGCCGATAATGACGGCCGCCGCCACGCCACTGCCCACCGCCACAGCCGCCGAGCGTCCGAAGCGCCGAAGATGCAGCGAGGACTGCGCGGCGCTACCCATCACCATGCCCACCAGCAGCGCAACGGCGCCTCCGACCGCCAGGTAGAGCGGCGACTCGGTGGCCTGCACTCGCAGCCGCGTGAGCGGGCCTGCGTGGCCGGTGGCTGAAAAGGCCAGATCGACGTCAACCGGCGATCGGCCGAACTGATCGACGAGCTGCCCACCCGCATACGTATCGTTTCCCGTGGCCCCGACGTAGAGCTTCGCCGGACTGTCTTCGAGCGCCACGACCCGAATGGCAAGCAGTCCGGCTGGTAGGTCAACCGACGCCATCGCGATTGACACCTCGCGAAGTTCAGCGCCCGGCGGCGCCTCGAAGCGAGCCGACCGGAGCGGCGGGCCATCGTCGGCACGCAGGAGGTGAACGTCCGCGTACGCCGCGGGACCGCCTTCGCTCCGCGCCCAGATAGTCACGGTGTCTATGGGGCCGCCGGCGAAGGCGACCGACTGCGTGATCGAGCCAACGATCGGTCCGAGCCCGAAGCTCGGCGCCACCGGATTCTTGGCGGTGGTCATCGGCTTCCACCCCAGGCCGACCGCGGCCCCGAGCATCAACGCCAGCACCGTGGCGAGGAGCCAGACGGCGATCCTCATGGACGCGGACCACTTGGCCGCGGCCGGTGCGGCCACAGCGTCCAGACGGCCCACGCGAAGAGCCCCGCCCACGCTACGGCGTGGCCCACCAGCAACGCCTGGTGCAAGCGATATTCGAGGACCAGAGGGCCTGAGGCGCCGGCCTCCGTGCGCACGCGCAGCAGGTCTCGCTCGGACGCTTCGACCGTCGCGGCATAGCCCGGCACGTCAGCGGTCCAGAGTGGGTCCCAATATTCCTGGGTGAAGATTTCGTGCGCATGCTCCCCGGCTGGCGGTAGGTCGATGACAAGGCGATGCATGCCCTCGCGCCGCCACGGTAGCTCAATCGGTCCACGGGGACCTGTCACGTAGACCCACGGATACGCCGGCTCGACCGTGCGAAACACCTCGTAATAGTCCGCGGTCAGCTCGAGCGCAAGACCGTCAGTCTGGCGCAGGGCCTGGGCAAGCTCCCGACCGCGGAGAGTGCCCGTTGGAACCAGCACCCGGGACACGCCGTGGGCGCGGAGCGTGTCGGCGAGGTCCGACGGGCCGGCTTCGATTAGCGACACGAGGCGGTCGCCGACCAGCGAGTTTTCCGTCGCATAGGGCGTGGTGACGGCCAGCGTTTCGATGGCGTGCAAGACACGGTGATGCTGCGACCACTCCGGGGACCGCAAGGGCCACACGGCCAGAACCGTGCGGGAGCCGGCGGCGGCGTTGCGCCGGTCGATTTCCTCGGGCACCGTGCGGAACGAGGCCGGGAACCGCTCGGGCACCAGGCTCAGGGTCCGATCGTCCCAGAGCATGCGCTGGATCCCCGGCACCATAAAGGCCGCCAGCAATAGCCCGAGGACTGCTGCCTGGATGGTTCCGACGGCCGGCAGGCGGCGTGGGGCAATTCGGACGAGCGTCGCCGGTGCGAGGGCAAGTCCGGGCAGATAGGCCAGGGCCAGCGCGCCGGAGAGCTTGTCCGGTTCTCTGAGCGCCCAGCCGAACGGGGCATGCGCGGCGACGGCCAGGTAGCCGGGGCGCAGCCCCTCGTGCCAGCTGGCAATCTGAATGAACGCCGTAGCTGCGCCGACGACGGCGGCGTATCCCAGCACGCGGCGCTGACTGGGCTGGCGCCAAAACGCCAGTGCGAGCAAGGCGACCGGGATCAGGGCGGCCATGCGCCACCCCGGCAAAGCGGTGGCCGCGGGCTTCAGGCCCCCGCCGAAGAATGTGTGCCCCGTCAGGGTGAGGGTGTCGATGACGGATTGGCCGCTCTCGAGCACCGGCTGGACATCAGTTCCTTCGGCGTACCTGGGTCCGGTGGGCGACCCGGCGGCTGCCGTGACCAGGAGCGGTATCAGGATGAATGCGGCGAATACGGCAGTGCCACCGAGGAACGCCACAGCGGCTGCGCCGATCGGGAGGCGGGGGCCGCGACTGGTGACGGCGGCGAAGGCGAACCATCCGAGGCCCACGAGCAGGCCAATCGCCATGTAGTGCGGCGAGGTGGCGACGGCAAATGCCAGCATGGCGGCCGCCGCCAGCGCGCGATGGATTCGAGCGCGAGAGTTCTGCGTGCGGGTCGCCGACACGACGAGACCGAGCACCAGCGGCAGCAGCACGCCGCTCACGTGGACGCCCAACTGCTCCCAGCGCGCCAGCGTCCAGGGATTGAGCGCCCAAAACAGGCCAGCCAGCACGAGGCCGAGGCGAATTGCGACAGGATGTTGGGCTCGAGTTTCTGGTCCCGTCACCAACCGGGCACCGAAATATCCGCCGAGGAATCCCAAGACGTGCCAACTCAGCCAGTGAAACTTGCCCGCCACTTCCGTGGTGAGGTCGAAGGCTTGAACGAGATAGCCCCAGGGCACATAGGTGTACGTGCGCATGACATTGACGAGCACGGTGCCGTAGGAGGTATCCCAGGCACTGGTGAAGCGACGAGTCCAGAACTCGTTGGCGAACGGATAGCCGAGATCGCCCTGAATGATTTCGCCCGGCGTCGCGACGACCCGCCAGCCCGCGGCGAGGGTGAGCAACAGGCCGAGCGCAATCCACGCCGAATCGCGGGCCAGCAGCCGGGCGATGTGGGTGGTCATTGAGACGACTTCGGCTGGTGGGCGAAGATTCGCGCCAGCGGCAATATGAGGCCAGGTGCGTTGAGTACTATTCCGACCACCAACCCGTCAGGGATCCAGCGCACTCACCGGCAACGAATGCACCGTCAGGCACCTTACATCGTGGTGTGGGAATCATGATGATCCGCCATCGGCCACGCGCCACCTGCATGCATGCACCGCGCCGCTGACTCGGGGTCACCGCGGGCATCGTGGGAGCGGCTCGCCCACGTTTTGACCAATGTCGGAGATCTGTCCTATCGACGGCGGATCCAGTCCATTGCGGAGTATCTGGATCCCAAGCCAGAGCAGCGCATCCTCGACTTGGGGGCGGGCGAGGGCTTCGTGAGCCTGGCCCTGCGCGAGGCCTTTGGCTGCCGCATCGTGGCGCTGGACGCCGCGCCACCGATTCTGCACCAGGGCATTGATCGCGACGTTCACGGGTCCCGACACGTGTGGCTGCTGGGCGATGGCGCCCAACTGCCGTTTCGCGACGGGAGCTTCGATGGGGTGGTGTGCTCGGAGGTGTTGGAGCACGTGGAGGACGACACCGCCGTGGTGCGTGAGATTGCGCGGGTGCTCAAGTCCGGTAGCGTAGCCGCGCTGACCGTGCCCTGTGCGAACTATCCGGCGTTGTGGGACCCGTTGAATTGGGTGCGTGAGCGGCTTGGGTTAGGCCACTTCAGCCCGGATTCGGGTTTCTGGGGCGGGCTTTGGGCCATGCATCTGCGCCTCTATCGTCCGGATGAGTTTCGGCGGGCGGTCGCAAGCGACGAGCGCCTGGAAGTGACGCACCTCGAGGGCCTGACCCGGTGGTGTCTGCCGTTCAACCACATGCTGCTGTGGACCGGCAAGCAGTTGTACGGGCGATTGCCGGAATCTTCAGCGGCCTATCGTTCGATGGAGAAATTCGAGTACTCGCGCACGCCGCATCGGCGCCTCAGCCTGAACCCGATCACGTGGGGACTGCGACTGATGCAGGCGATCGATCGCCGCAACGACACGTTGCGGGATCCGTTGGGGCCGAGCACGAATCTGGCCATTCGCGCGGTGAGGAGATCTCCTTAGCCATCAGCGGCGCAGGCGTCGTTGACTCGCCGGCCCCGGCAGCTCGGGCGAACTGCGGCGGCACCACAGGGCGGAGGCATCCGCCGGTCTTGCGACGGGGGTCGGCTACGTCCGATGGTCCGCAATCGCCGCGAGCTCGCGCTCGGCGATGTCGGCCCAGTCCAGCGAGCGCACGCGGGCCCGTCCTCGCTCGGCAAGGTCCCGGCGCCCGGCGTCGTCCGCCAGAAGCGACAAGATCTCGTCGGCAAACGCCAACGTGTCGCCCTTCGGAACGGCGCGGAAGGCCTCGCCCCAGACCTCTCTGAGCTCCGGCAGATCGAAGGCGATCACGGGCATGCCCAGCGCCATCGCTTCACCGATCGCGATGGCCCAGTTCTCTTTGAACGACGGGTGCACGAAGAGCCGGGCGGTGCGAAGGGTGGTAAAGGCCTTGGTGGCATCGAGAATCAGCCCCAAGAAGTCGATGTTGCCGTCGAGTCCGAGCGCGCGAACTCGCGCTTGGGCGGCTTCTATGTCTATGCCGCCACCGATGATCGCCAGCCTGGCGTTTGGCGCCGCCGCCACGACGAGCTTCCAGGCGTCGATGAGCGCGAATACTCCCTTTTCAGCCGAGACGCGCATGAACGTCGCCGCGTCATACCTCCGTGCCTGCGTTGTTCGAGCGATGGCGTCCAGCGCGGTCAAGTCCACGCCGCAGGGAACGCCGACGACGCGGCTCTTTGGGAACCCCAAGCCGTAGAGTTGTCGAGTCGTGGCGGGTGACACCGCGAGCACGCGGTTGGCTCCCGGCGCTGCCACGAGTAGCGATAGCCGCTCGGAAACGAGGAACGCCAGGGATTGGTACCAATGATGGCCCTCGCGTTGCCAGAACCTCCATGCCGGGATGTTGTGCGCCACAACTGCCCAGCGCACGCGCCTTCGGTACCAGAGCTTGAGTATCAATCCGGGCAGGGTGTCGTAGAGCTGTTCGTTGGCGCTCACGATCACGTCCGGCCGCAGGCGCAGGAGCGACCGCGGGAGCCGGAGGCACACAGTCAGGGCACGCAGCATGAATGACCACCGGCTCTCGCCACCGTGCCAGGCAACAATGTGCGGCTGGACCGTGAGGCCACGCCTCTCGAACAAATCAGTGCTCGCCACACTGCCCATGAGGTGAATCTCATGGCCGGCCTGGGCCCAATGCTTCGCGACTTCGATGATCCGAATGTCCCCGCCGGCCACGCCGACGGCCTCTTGTCCGGCGATGCCGTTCACGATCAGGAGAATGCGTATGGTTCCGGGCCCTGCCTATCCACGAAGCTCGTGAAGCTAGCAGAACGGCGGTGGGCGTCGTGGACGCCGACCGGTGCGACTGGCGGTCCTCCTACCCCTCGGCATAGGTGCTAGACGGGGCAGCGTTGGTACGATAACTGAAGGAACACCGCCGGCCGGGATGGCCTGACGCCGCCCGGCCATGGCCGCGTCTATCCAGGCGATGTGCAATTCACCAAATCCCAGGCATCGAGCGCCGCCGCATGCTGCGGGCATGGCCGGCCCGTGGGCCGGGTCGGCGTTTGGGCCGTGACGGTGCACCCACGCTGACGGCTCGCTTGGGCACAGTGCCGCGACGGTCCAGGTCGCCGTCGCGACGCGCGATCCGGATCTCCGGCGGCGCTGCCGCACGGATGAGTGCTCGACGCGCGGTCGGCCCGGATCTGAATCGTCGCCAATGACCAACACGCCAATCATCACGCTTGGCATTCACGACGGAATGGTGGCCGCGGCCGCCCTCGTCGTCGATGGCGAACTCCGCGCGGCCTGCGCCGAAGAGCGCCTGACGCGCAAGAAGAACCAAGCAGGCATTCCGCTGCACGCAGTCGAAGCAGTGTTGGCGACGGCGGGCCACACGATCGATGACGTTGACCTGATCGCGATCAGCACCCAGGACGGGATCATGCCGACCGTCGACGACGTGCCGGCGTCACAGGCGACACGGCGGTTCTATGACCTATACGGCGCTGGGTGGAGCCTGCTGGCGTCGATTGAGCGGCTCTGGCCAGCAAGCCGAGCCCTCACCCTGCCCTCCGATGCGGCCCGCCGGCTTGGCCGGTCAGTCCTCCAGCGCGCACGCGCCGCCGCGGTTGTCGACGCAACCGGGGCCGATGCCGAGCGGATGGTGTTCTACGACCACCACACCGCGCATGCCATGGCGTTGGCTCCGCTGATCGGCCCCGAGCCGACCCTGGCCTTCACCCTGGATGGCGAGGGCGACGGCTTGAGCGGAGCGGTCGCGTGGTACCGCAACGGCCAGCCGCCGGAGCGACTCGGCGCGGTGTCCCGCAATGCCTCGCTCGGTCACGTCTACGCCGGAGTGACCGGCCACCTGCGGATGACGCCGCACCAGGACGAATTCAAGGTCATGGGCATGGCGCCCTACGCGCACGCCGGCGCGCGCGACGCGTGTTATCAGCGCCTGCGATCCCTGCTCTGGGTGGCGAAGGACCGGTCTGGCGCGCCGACCATGGCGGCCTCGCGGGGCACGCGTCTAGTGCATCGATTCATTGGCGACTACCTGCGGGAGTTCAGGTTCGACGCACAGTGCGGGGCGGTGCAGCGCCTGTGCGAGGAGACCATTCTGGAATGGATGTCGGCCTGGGTGCGGCATCTGGGTCTCGACCGCGAAGGCGTGGACATCGGGCTGGGCGGCGGGGTTTTCATGAACGTCAAGGCCAACATGCAGATCGCTCAACAGGACTGGGCCAACTCGGTCACGCCGATTCCCAGCTGTGGCGACGAGTCCTGCGCCGTCGGTGCGGCATTCCTCGGCTACATGGACGCCTGTACCGTGGCCGGGCGCCAACCGCAGTTTCAGCAGGCCAATCACCTCTACCTTGGGCCGGGCTGGAGCAACGCCGACATCAGGCCGACCGTCGATCGAGCCGCCGGCGAGCACGGGCTCCGCGTGGAGCGTCCCAAGGACATTGCCGACCGCACCGCGGCCTTGCTGGCGAAGGGCCACGTCGTCGCGCGCTTTCGCGGGCGCATGGAGTGGGGCGCCCGCGCTCTGGGCAATCGGTCCATCCTCGCCGATCCCTCGCGGCACGACAGCGTGCGCGAGATCAACAAGCGCATCAAGAGCCGCGACTTCTGGATGCCCTTTGCCGCCACGGTTCTCGACGAGGCGGCATCGACCTATCTGCAAACGCCGCCGGCCCCGACGTCGCCCCACATGATGCTCGCCTTCGACACCGTGCCGGACCGCTGGCACGAGATCGCCGCCGGGACGCATCCCTACGACCGCTCCTGCCGGGCGCAGATTCTCGAGCGCCGAGCGAATCCGGAGTATTACCGCCTGATTGAGCGCTTTCGCGATCGCACCGGGATCGGCGCCGTGCTCAATACCAGCCTGAACTTGCACGGCGACCCGATGGTGAACTCACCGGACGACGCGCTGCGCACCCTCCTCGAGAGCGACCTCGCCTATCTAGCGCTCGAGGACTTCCTCATCAGCAAGCCGTCCGCCGCGTAGCCGGGAGGCGGCCGCCCGTGTCGCCGTGCCCAGTAGCGCCCAGGCGCCGGTCAGGAAGGCCAAGGCCGTCGCCACGTCATAGGCCTCCTGCGTGACGGCCGCAGCCGCCGCGCCCCCGAGAGGGATGGGAGCGAGATACCAATGTCGGATCGCGGCGACTGTTGCAAGCCACAAGCCCCGAGCGACACTGACGACGCTGGCGACGGCTGCCCGAGGCGCCGCGACGACGATGACGGTCAACCCAGCGATCACCACGATGGGAAACGCGAGCATGGCGGCGATGCCGGTCGGCGTCAGACCACTCAGGATTCCAATGTGAGTTCCCGTATTGAGCGGCACGCTGAGATGCGCCGTAGCCATGAAGAGCCACACCACCAGCGCGGCGAGGCCGGCGAGCGTCGTGGCAGCCGCCGCGAATCGCCCGTACATGCTTGCGACGAGCATGGCCGCCGCCGCGCCGACCAATGCCGCCAGCACGGCGACACCGGCAGCAACGGCAAGCGCCCGCTGTTCCAAGGCCGCCACGATGGCCTCCAGATGGAGCGCGGGCGGCAGACGTTGAAACATCCGGTGGCCCAACGCAAGAAACCCCCGCAGCGGCTGACCCATGATGGTGAGTTGCGATCTTGCGTTTGGATCACCGATGTCGACGCCCCGCAGCACCACTCCGCCGCCGGGCGCGTCGAGTACGCGTACGGCCAATGTGTAGCCGTCACTCTCGGTTGGCACGGGGAACGTGGCCACATATTCCGCCATGCCCGAGCCGGTGAGGCGCAGCCGATCGGCCCACTCCACGGAGTCGCCACGCTCGAGCCGCACTTCGAGCGTTGGCGGCGCCGCGACCGATGCGGTCGGGCGCGCCTGAAATCCCACAAACAGCTCCGGCCCACGCTCGGGGCTGATCGCCTGCCGCATGCTCCACCCCGGGAGCAACGGTCCAATCTCGAAAGGCTCACCGTCCACGCCACCGACGACCAGGGGTCCCGCCGGCCAGCCAACGGCGGCGGCCACGCTGAGGGCCACGGCCACGATCCAAACTGCCGGGACGACGGGCCGGCGTCGTCTCACAGTCACCGCCGCCACCACCGGCGCGGCATCGGCGCCCAACCGATGACCGGCATGCCGACGAGAAATCCAAGGTTCACCATCAGAATCCAGAAATAGCCGAAGTTCGGCGTGAACGTCGCCGTCACCACGTCCCCGGGCGCCAAGTCCACGAACCAGCCATTGAAGTGCCCGTCGACGACGACGTGATGCTCGGGGCTGACCTCATCGTCGTTGACGTGGAGCACCCAGCGCGGATCGAAGCGCTCGTCGAACCGGACGAGTTGCTCACGCGGCTGGCCCTGGTATTCGGCGGATGCCCATCCCGCCCCTTCGCCCGTTAGGGCAAGCCCGCCCCCGGCGTGCGACCGCGACTGCGGCGCATGCTCGAGGACGATGGACAGGCCATGCGGCAGCGGGGAGACCGCGACGTCGAGCAGCTCGAACTCCAGACCCGTCAGTCCTTCGCGCAGGTGTTGCACGTCAAGCGTGGCGACGGGAGACCCGGCATCCAGCGGCACCTCGACCTCCACGAACCTGTCGTGCCGATTGGCCAGCTCTTGGTGCATCGCATGCGCGACGTAGGGGTATGCCTGGGCGCCGATCACATTGACGCCGTCGACGCCGGTGGTGACGCGTCCACTGATGGCAACGGTGCGTCCGTCGGACGGCACCGTAACTTCCACGCGCACAGCCCCGGCGCATATGGCGGTGTCGCAGGGCTGATACTCCGTGGCCTCCGGGAGTCGGTGGCTCACGCGGACGACCGGCTCGGGCGGCGGCGGCGCCTGTAGCGTGAGACGGTGCGGACCAGCCTCGAGGTCCACGCTGCCTTCAAGGATGTCATAGCCCAACTCGGTGCTCGTGCGTGCCAGCGGCACCAGCGACCCGTCGATGCCGACCGTCGGCTGCAGGCCCGGCACAGCGGCGAGTCGCACGGTGTAGGGGCCCGACCGTGCCAGCCGGAACGTGCGGTCGCCGTCGGTGGTGCCGAGGTCTGGCAGCACCGTATAGACGGGAAGCCGGCCGAATGCCCGCTCCGCCGCGCGCTCGGCTGCCTGGATCTCCGACGATGAGAGCAATCCCAACTTCGAAACGGCGTTGAGTCCGGGGCCATCGGTTCGCACCAGGACCTCATGCGAGCCAGCGCGGGTGGTCGGCGCCTCGACCCGCGTCCAGCGATACCCGTAGCCGTCCGCTTGCCGGGTCGGGATGCGCGCGACGGATTGCCCGTCCACGAAAATCTCGAGCGCGCCGCCCTCCGGGCTTACGAAATGTCGAATCCAGAGCTCGCTGGTCGCGCCGGCGGTGTTGACCGTAGCCGCGAAGGCCACGCCGTCGGCTCGGGTCAGCAGCCCGCGCGTCATGTCCGCGATCTCAGGATCGGCGTACCACCAGGCATTCTTGTACGGGGCTACCCACTCCCGCGTGGCGTCCGGGACCTCCGGCCAGAAGTTGTCCGCCGGGCTCACCAATGCCCCCTCGGGCAGATAATTGGCCGTCAGGTCCAGCGGATCAGCGCCTATCCAGATCTCCGTGGCGGCTCGGACGGCGCCGCCTGGGGCGCCGTCAATTCCGCGCACACCCAGCTCGCCGCTGGCGATGGAAACTGCTCCTGCGTCGTCGAACATGTGCCAGGCGGTGACGAGCGGTCGGAGGGACGGAGAGCCGACGATGATGCGCCCAGGAACTCCCAGCCGCGACGCGGGCGGCGTGGCTACCTCGTACAGCTCGACCTCGCCCACGGACAGGTCATCCAGGCGATCGAGACCCGGCTGAGCCGCCAGCGCGAGCCGCGGCCGCGGCCGACGTTCCTGCCACTCCAGCCACGGTTCGCCGGTGGGCACGATGAAGCCGGCATGCGTGCTCTCCCAATGCGGATCGAGCATGACGTTGCGAAAGCGGCCGTACGCCAAGAGCCGGTCCACGGGATACCGGTTGGGTCCATAGAGCCCCTGATTGAGGGTGGCCGTCCACGGGCCGTTGAGGGTGGAGGCCGCCGAGCCCCAGATAGATCGCTTGGGCGGCTGGACGACGGTGGGGGGATTCCCCTGGGTTGAGAATCGGCCGGTGCGGCTCTGATAGCTGCTCGGCCAAAACATCGGCAGATGAACCATGCGGTCGTTGTGCGGCAGCGCGCGCAGGTTGTCGATCACGGCGACGGTGTCGTCATCAATCGTGTAGGGCGGCAGATGGCCCGCCAGGTTCCCGTTCCAGAAGGGGAGGGTGCTCACGGCCACCACGACACCCACGAGCATGCCGCCCGCGCTGCGCCACGCACTCGGCGGCCGGGCCACGAGGTGGGCGACGCTTTGCCCCACCAGGAAGGCCAGCAGCAGTCCCGCCCCGACGGTGAGATAGCGGATATTCCTGAAGATCGCGCCCACCACCGTGCCGTCGATCGAGTCCTGGATGACGGAGAACGGTTCGTTGAAGCCCTTCCCGATCAGCACCAGGGCAAGAAACCCGATCACGCCCAGCAGGGCACGCTGTCGGGCTTGCCCGCGCAGCAGGATGGGCGCCACAAGGGCGAGGCCAGTCATCAGGCCGCGGGCAACGAGCTGGATGCCGCTGCCGGCGGCGAGCGGCCCTTCCGGATTCTGGGAATAGTTATAGGGCGTGCCGGTTAGAGTCAGCGCCTCGGCCAGAGTCGGCGCGGCGCCCTTGATCCATTGGGCGGCGGCCTCCAGGCTCCAGGCCGACATGACCTGGTTTGCCGAGGGCACGACGATGAGCTGCCAGGAAATGAAGGCAATGGCCGGGTGCAGCAGGATGACGCTGAGCCCCATGGCGGCGACCAGTCCGAGTCGGCGTAGCCGCAGGCCTCGCGTGCCCGGAGCGGTAAAGGCCCGAAAGAGCGCATAGAGGCCAACCACAGCGGTGGTGATGAACGTCATGTGAATTGAGCTGGCCGCCAACCCGATCCAAAGGCTGCCGCGCACGAATCCACGAACGCCGGGGGCACGGTCGAAGGTCTCATGGGCGACCTGCAGCGCCTTGGGCAGCAGCGCCACGCTGATGAGCATGGCGGCATAGCCGGTGACGAAGGCATCGAGGAAGAACGGCGTGGTCATGTAGACGACCGCCGCCGTGAAGGCGGCGGGCCTGCCAAACGCGAAGCGTTTGCCGGCCTGGTACATAAATACGCCGGCCAAAGCGAGAAATATGATGGAGACGCGCGAGGTCAGCCAGCCATCCACGCCTGGAATGAGCGCCAAGGCTCCCAGGGCAAGCTGGAGGTACTGGCTCATCGCCCGCTCTTCCTCGGACGAACCGAAATAGTTCGTCTGCCAGGCCGAGAGCCGATCGACAGCGAAGTCGGTGTTCTGCCAGGCGGCAAACGGGGTGGTCCAGTCGTCGCGCAGCCCCAGGTAGCCCGAGTCGAAGATCAGGCCCCGATGCCACAGCACCACCAGCGCGAGGATGGCCAAGTAGGCAGACGCGTCCGGATGGCGCGCGATCAGCTGCCTGGCCCACGCGACGACACGGTGGAGCGTTTCCATCCCGGTCGACCGCCCGTGGCGCGCCACGGGCAGCGATGTCTGTAGGCTCATGCGGGAGGCGCGCTCACTTCACGGCCGTCACGTGGCATGTCGCCGGACAGCGTCAACCACCTGCCGGCAGCCGCGGCGTATCGTCAGCCCGGACGCGCGTGTCCGGATTCCAGGCTCGCCGACTACGGCGTCGCAATGGCACGGTCCCGCCGGAGCACCCAGACGGCCCAGCCGAGCAACGCGAGCACCCCGGCGCCTAGGAAGGCGTCGAGCGTCCACGCCACGGCTGTCAGGGACTCGTGATGCAACCACAACGTGACGGTGCACGCGATGCACAGCGGGACAAGCACAACCCATACGCGAAGCGTACCGGCCCCGATGTGGAAGTAGGTGAGCATGGTCACGAGCGCAAGGAGCGATCCGGCAAGGGTATAGGCCCAGACGAGCTGTGGGACCGGCACGTAGCGGTCGGCGAAGATGATCTGGAAGACCAGCTCGGGCAGCGCGACGATGATCAGCGCTGCGCCGCCGCCGATCAGGACGGTGAACGCGGCAGTTACCGCGAAGGTGCGAGTCAGCGGCTCGCCGGCGGCTACGTGCCGAATGATGTGCGGGAGCACCACCTGCGCCGCAGGTAACGATGCGAAAAGGACGATTCGCCCAACGAGGGCAGAGGCCGCGTACAACGACGCGCTGGCATCGTCGAAAAAGTGCCGCACGACCAATACGTCCACGTTCGTCAGGATGGCCAGCGAGAGAGCGAGCAACCCAACCCGCACGTGTGCCGACACTCCGGTCGCATCCGGGACAGCACCAACCGGCGCCTCCGTCGTCGCCCGCGCGATGTATGGCGCGGCGAGCACCACGACCGCGACCCCCACAAGTCCAGCAAGCGCAGAGGCGGCCATGCCTCCGGCCACGCCAAAGCCAAGCGCAACCAGGCCAACCCCGATCGAGGCGCGCATCACGCCGTCCACCAGGTTCGAGGCCCCGAGCAGGAGAAACGCGCGCAAGCCGGTGAGCAGCGCCTTGGTGAACGGGACGACAAAGCCGATGGCAACCGCACCGCCCAGCCAGACAATTGCGGGACGGTTGTCGGTCCCAATCAAGAGCTCGATGGCACCGCTGGTTGCCACGACGACGAGCCACGCGATCAAGCCAATCAGCGCACTCCGGATGAGCGACCGCCGTAAGACCTCGAGAGCGGCCGCGCGCCCCTGCCCCACGACGGCCAGGCTTGTGATGCGGGTGCCGATCGGCAGCAGCAACTGCGACGGCACCGAGAGCACGGCGAACAGCGCCAGCACCGCGAACAGGTCCGCATAGTCGCCTGGCGCCAGCAGGCGCGCCATGGCCCACTGAAACCCAAAGGACGTCAGGCTGGCGAGAAAGCTGAGGCCGCCAAGCACCACCGTGTCGCGGGCAACGACGCGCGGCCCCGAGGATCCAGGCCCGGCGGCGCTGGACGCCGCGGCCGGCCCGTCCGGGGCGCTTCGTCCGTCGACGCCATCGGGAGCTGTTGCGGCTTGGCGCGCCTCAGACTGCGATTGGCTCAGCGGTCTGCCACACGCGCGTGTCCGGAGCGATCGGCTTCCGGGACAAACACTTAGTTGGTCGCGATCGTCGGAGGCCTGGAGTGCGGCACGCGGGCGGCCGCGCGCGAGTCAGGCGATGCCACCAACCAAGGGTCCGCGCCGAGCGAATCGTCATCAGCAAGGTCTCCCATGAGTAGCTGAAGCTCGCGCTCGGCGATCACCGACCAATCGAGCTCGCTCACGCGGGCCGAGCCCCGCCCGGCAAGCTCGCGACGACCACTTTCGTCGTCCAACAGCGACAGAATAGCGCCAGCAAGCGCCGAAATGTCGCCCTCGGAAACGGCGCGGTAGGCATCCCCCCAGACTTCAAGGAGTTCAGGCAGGTCGTAGGCGACCACCGGAGTGCCAAGGGCCATGGCCTCGCCCATCGCAATCGACCAGCTCTCCTCATGCGACGGGAGCGTGAACAGACGACAGTCACTGACACACTGGTTCTTCTCGTCGGAATCGATCGCGCCGAGCAGGTCAACGTTGCCCGAAAGGCCAAGGCGTCGCACTCGCTCCCGCACCAGGTCCTGGTCGGGTCCGTCGCCGATGATCGCGAGCTTGGCGTCCGGCTTCTGCACGGCGACCAGCGCCCACGCATCCACGAGGTCAAAGACACCCTTGGCGGCCGCCAGTCGGCCAACCGACACGGCGTCGTATTTCGGTGACTGCGGGCTCGGGGTAACACCGCGGAGGCCCGGCAAATCCACACCGCAAGCAACTGCGGTGACACGGCCCATCGGAAATCCGCTGCGACGAAGCTGGCGAGCGGTCGCGCGGGCCACGGCGATCGTGCGGTCCGCGAGCAGCGCCGCAAGGAGCAAGGAGAAGCGTTGGGCGAACAGGAAGGCCAGCGCGTTGTACCAAGGCGGCCCTCGGCGGCGCCAAAACCGCCAGACCGGCATCATGGGCACCGAGACGGCCAGGCGCGCGCGCCGCCAGCGCCGGAGCTTGAGCATGACGCCGGGCAAGACATCGTAGGGCTGATCATGCGACGTCACGATGAGGTCGGGGCGGAGGCGCCACAGCGATGGCGGAAGAAACAGGCATACGGTGATCGAGTGCAAGGCCAGCCACCAGCGGCTGTGACCGCCTCGCCAGCGGCTGGTGTGCAGCGTCGGTTCGAGCCCCCATTGGCGGCATGAGGCGCCGGCCTGGAGGCTGCCCATCAGATGAATGTCATGGCCGGAACGCTGCCACTGCTTGGCGATCTCGATGATCCTGACGCACCCGCCGTCGACTTGCTCGCGAACCAAACCGTTCATGATCAGCAAGATTCGCAACGGCGTCGGCACCAGGGCAGCGAGCGCGGGATGCTACCACCGACGCCGCTCCGTTGCCAGAATCCGCCGAGCCAATGCCAGTGCAATTTTCGCGATTGGCGGAAAAACGAGCACCATCAATCCACACTAAAGTTGACGCTTCCTTTGCGCAGGTATTCGCGGGAACACAGAATGCCATTTGCAACTTGCACCATCGTATCCTTCGCGCATATCCGGTCAAGCTCCAGTCGCGTCTGGGTTTCAGTGGTTCTCGAATTCCGATAGATTACACAAAAATCAACGGTGTGATTACACCCGAGTGTATTCCCGGAGCTATACCGTGATGTTCTGCTGATCGACATTGACTATCTTCTAACATTCGTTTGCCAGCATCGAATGCAGAACGGGCCCGGGGGCATGCTGACCGGACTGCAACTAACTCGCGTGCCTATCGGCTGCAGCAGCCTCGGCGAGGGCACGGAGAGCACGGCAAGCAGCGCCGGCACCGCGAAGAGGTCGGCATGCCACCCGGCGCGAGCAGGCGCGCCATGGCCCACTGAAACCCAAAGGACGTCAGGCTGGCGAGCAGATTGAGGCCGCCAAGCACCACGGTGTCACGGGCAACGACGCGCCGCCAGGACGATCCGGGCCCAGACGCAATCTGCGGCGCGGTCGAGCGCGTATGCACACCGCCAGCATCGGCACCGTTGGGCGCTACTGGGGCCTAGCGCACCTCAGGCGTTTGCTTGCTCAGCGCCGTGCCATGTGTGCGTTCGCGGGGCTTTCGTGAGGGACGAATATCTAGCCGGGCGTGACAGTCGGCGGCCCGGACTGCGACGCGTCACCCGACGCGCGCGACTCCGGCGACGCCACCAGCCAGGGGTCGGCACCGAGCGGATCTACGTCAGCGACGTTTCCCAGGATCAGCTCAAGCTCGCGCTCGGCGATCACTGACCAGTCAAGCTCACTCACTCGGGCCAAGCCGCGCTCGGCAAGCCCGTGACGCACCGGTGCGTCCGTCAAGAGGAACGAAACAGCCGCTCCAAAGGCCGCGATGTCCCCTCCGGGAACCGCGTGAAAGGCATCGCCCCAGACCTCAAGAAGCTCCGGCAGGTCGTAGGCGACCACAGGGACACCAAGGGCCATGGCTTCGGCCATGGCGATCGACCAACTCTCTTCGTGCGACGGAAGTGCGAACAGCCTGGAAGCACCAATCCACCTGAACTTTTCCGCGGTATCGAGAATCGGGCCGAGGAAATCGACATGGCCTTCGAGGCCGTGGATCCGGATCCGATCCTTCATTGCCTCGCCGTCCGGGCCGTCACCAATAACTGCGAGTTTGGCGTCTCGCTTCCCCGCGACGACGATCTGCCACGCATCAATGAGATCCAACGCCCCCTTGGAGGCGGCCAAGCGTCCAACCAGCACCGCGTCGTACTGCACCGCCGGCGGGCTTGGCACGGCTGCACGGATTCCAGCCAGGTCGACGCCAGCTGCAACCGCGGCAGCCCGCCGCATCGGGAATCCGGTTCCCCGAAGCTGGCGGGCGGTGGCCAGGCCCAACGCAAGCGTTCGGTCCGCGAAGACTGCCGCGAACACCAGGGATAGGCGCTGGGCGACCAAGAAGGCGAGGGCGTTGTACCAGCGAGGCCCTTGGCGACGCCAGAACCGCCAACGCATCATCATGGGAACCGAGACTGCCAGGCGCACTCCCCGCCAGCGTTGCAGCTTGAGCATGACGCCAGGCAAAACGTCGTAGGGCTGATCATGCGACGTCACGATCAGATCCGGACGCAGGCGCCACAGCGAAAGCGGAAGAAAGAGGCACACAGTGATGGAGTGCAGCGCCAGCCACCAGCGGCCCTGGCCTCCGCGCCAGCGGCTGGTGTGCAGAGTCGGCTCGAGCCCCCACTGCCGACACGAAATCCCGGCTTGTTCGCTGCCCATCAGGTGAATCTCATGGCCGGCGCGCTGCCACTGCTTCGCGATCTCGATGATCCTGACGCACCCACCATCGATCTGCTCGCGAACCAAACCGTTCATGATCAGCAGGATTCGCAACGGCGTCGGCACCACGGCAGCGAGCGCAGGATGCTACCACCGACGCCGATCCGTTGCCAGAATCCGCCGAGGCAACGCCAGTGCAATTTCAGCGATTGGCGGACAGACAAGCACCATCAATCTACGCTAGCGTTGACGCCTCTTATACGCAGGTATCCCCAGGAATATAGGATGACATTTGCAACTTGAACCATCGTGTCACTTTCACATAAATCGTCATGTCTCAGTTGCATCGCAGTTGCACATGGTTCTCGAATATCAATAGATACCATCAATGCCATCGGTGTGATCTGCCTCGAGTACAAACCTAGAGTGAAACCCTGCTCTCATACTAACGTACCTTACCAATGTTCTAGTGCTAGCCTGCCACAATCGGATGCAAGAAGCACCAGGGGCATTCTGATCGGACCACCGTTGATTGGTGTGGCGCAGTGCGAGGTTGAGCCGAATGGGTTGGCGGAGTCCTATTGCAGGCGCGGCCACCTTCAAAGGAACGCGATCGGCCCAAGCAGCGGGCCCATCGCCGTTGCCGCGGCAGCACCAGCGCCGACGGTCACCGCGGCCATCCGGCCTATGGGTCCGTTTTCGAGCGACGACCATGCCACCCGGCCGGCCACAGCGCCCGCCAGGAGGGCCAAGGTCAGCCCAACCGCCAGGTGAAACGGGGCTTCGCTGGCTTGTGTTCGCCAACGGGTGAGCGCGCCCGCAGAGCCGGTGGCCGAAAACGCTAAATCGATGTCGATCGGTGAATCGCCCAGGCGGTCGGTGAGCTGCCCGTCCGGGTAGACATTGCCCAGCGTCGCCCCGACGAATAGCGCCGCCGCGCTGCCCTCGGACGTCCCAATGCGCAGGAGCAGGGTGCCAGGCGACAGATCGATCGGCGCAAACGGGATGCGCGTCGCCTGCAGATCAGCACCCACCGGCGCCTCGAATACCGCCGAACGGAGGGGCGGACCATCCGGCGACCGGAGCAGGTGAGCCTCGGCCGCAGCCGGGTGCGCGCCGTTGCTGCGCGTCCAGACAACCATGGTCTCCAACGAGCCGCGTGGCATCTCGATTGTTTGCGTGACCGATCCCAGGACTGGGCCGAACTGAAAGTGCGGCAGCCTCGGATCTTTGGGGGTGGCGAGCGGCAGGCGCTCCAGTCCAACCACCGCTGCCAGTAAGAGCGCTACGACCGTGCCAGCCAGCCAGGCCGCGGTTTTCACGGGCGCCCCCGCGATCGTCGCGGCCGTCGCGGCCACAGCGTCCACCCGGCCCACGCGATGAGCCCGGTCCATGTGACGGCGTGACCCGCCACCAGGGCGCGCTGCAGGGCGTAGTCCAGGACTAGCCGGCCATGGGCGCCCGGCGCCAGCCGCACGCTCAGCGACCCCTGCGCGGAGCGTTCCAGGGAGGTTGCGTGGTCCGGCAGATGAGCGACCCAAAGCGGATCCCAGAATTCCTGGACGACGATCTCGCGCGGCGCCTCTGGGCCGGGCGGCACGTCGATGACGAGCCGGTGCATGCCTTCACGCCGCCACGAAAGCTCGACCGGTCCCCCGGGATTCACTTCGTACACCCACGGGTGCGGGGGATCGGCCGTCCGGAAAACCTCGAAGTAACCCTCCGAGAATTCGAGCTCCAGCCCGTCGGTCTCATGCAGCTGCTCGGCTAAAGCGCGACCAGCGGGCGTTCCGGTGGGCACCAGCGCTCGGGCAACGCTGTGCCGGCGGAGGGCGGCAACCAGCTCCGGAGATTCGCTGCGCACGAGGTCTTGCAGTCTTGCGTGCAGAAGGGTCGTATGCGCCACGATAGGGGTCGTGATCGCCGTGTGTTCGGGATGGTGAATGACCGGAGCATCCGACCATTCGGGGTAGCGGCTCGCCGTGAGGATTGCCAGGAAGGTGCGCGACATCCCGGCGGCGTTGCGCCGGTCGAGCTCCGCCGGCGCGGTGCTGAATGAAGACGGAAAGCGTACAGGCACGTTTTGCGCCGACTCGTCGAACAGGGTCCAATTGAGCGCGGGCAGCACGTAGACCAGAAGTCCGACGCCAATCGCGACGGTCTGAACGCCGCCAAGAATCGGGAAGCGGCGAGGTGCGTCGCGCGTGAACACGACGGGCGCAAGGGCAATTCCCGGGAGAAAAGCGAGCGCCAACGAGCCCGAGAGCTTGCCCGGTTCGGTGACGACCCAACCGAACGATGCGTCGGCCATCAGCTCCAAATATGTTGGGCGGGTGACGTCGTCGAAGGTGGCAATCTGAAGCAGCGCCGTGACGCCGCCGAAAACGACCGCATAGCCCAGCACCTGCCGGTGATCCGGCAGGCGGCAAAGCGCCAGCAACAGCAGTGCCGCGGGAATCATGGCTGCCAGGCGCCAGCCCGGCAGCGCACCTGGAACCGATGGCTTCAAGATCGGATCTCCGGATCTCTCACCGGTGAGGGAGAGGGTGTTGTCGACCGACTTGAGGGGATAGGCCACCGGCAGGCGCTTGCCGGTCTCGAGATACGCAGGCCCGGTCGGCGATCCGGCGACGGTGGCGGTGACGTAAGGAACGAGGATGAATGCCGCAAGTACCAAGTAGCCGCTCACGAATACCGCGGCGGTGACCATGATCTGGCGCCGACGGCGAGGCGTGGTGACCAAGGCAACGACCAGCCAGCCGATTCCCGCGAGGACGCCAACCGCCATGTAGTGCGGCGAGACCGAAATGGTGAACGCGAGAATCGCCGATGCCGCCAGCGCTCGCTGCACCCTGGCGCGCGGCATTTGCGTTCGCGTCGCCGATACGAGCAAGCCGAGGAGCAGCGGGAGCATCAGCGCGCTCACCCACACGTGCAACTGCTCCGAACGCGCCAGGATCCAAGGATTGAGAGCCCAAAAGAGGCCTGCAAGCAAGAGGCCCGCACGGGCCGCGACTGGATGCGCGGCGCGCGTTTTCGGTCCAACGAGCAAGCGCGCGCCGAAATACCCGGCCAGAAACCCCAGCAGGTGCCAGCTCATCCAGTGGAACTTGCCCGCCACCTCGGTCGAGAGCCCAAATATCCAAACGATTAGCCCCCAGGGAGCGTCCGCATAGGTGCGCGATATGTTGATGAGGCTGCTGCCGCTCGACGTGTCCCACGCGCTGAGGAACTTTCGGAGCCATAATTCTGCGGCAAACGGGTACTCCCGATCCCCAATAGTGAGTTCGCCCGGCGTCGCCACCACGCGCCACGCCACCGCGAAAGCAATCAGCAGCCCAAGCGCGATCCAGACCGCATCGTGGGCCAAGACGCGCTGCGCTAGTGCGGCAAATGTCGCTGCCCCAGACGCCCTGACGTGCAGTCGGGGGGGCATTCTGGTCAAGCGCCCCGTCCGTTCAGGCAGGCTGGCGCTCATCGGTGAGTTTGCGTTGGGTCTACGGCAGCCGGAGACCTAGCCACCGCACATGGAAGCCTAGCCTCCGGCGATCGCCGGCGCGGCTTCGGGCGCCGAAGGCTCGAGCAGGCTTGCGTCGATCGGCGCGGTTGACCCGCCGGCGGTGAATAGCCTGGCGGGAAGCTCGGCGACGCCGGTGTCGACCGGTGCGGCACCGGTTTCGCCCGCGTCAAGTTGGCCCTTCCGAAAGTCGAGCATGTGGCCCACGATGTAGCGCGACCCGCGCACCACGTAGTAGAGGAAGTGGTCGCGGCTCTTGCCCGCATGCAGCAGCTTGCGGGTCACGTAGCGCGGGGTGAGGAAGCTGGTGTAGAGCGACTGCACCAGGCCCATGATTTCCGCCGTCGGAATTGGCGAGCGCAGCACAGGTTCGCGCATGTCGTAGCGTTCCCAGTGCTCCGGGCCGTCGAAGCGGAGCCAGTCGTGCTCGCGCGCCTGGGCGTAGAGCTGGGTGCCCGGGTAGGGAATGACGATGGTGCCTTGCAGGGTATTGATCCAGCCGCGGTCGAAGGTCTCGCGCGTGAAGTCGATGGTCCGCTTCGCCTCGTCGAACGTCTCCCACGGGTAGCCGACCATGCAGGTCACGTGGGGTTCCAGCCCGGCTTCGCTGGCCCACTTCACCGATTCCCATTGCTGGCGAACCGTCGTGCCCTTGTTGAGCAGATCGAGAGAGCGTTGATTGGCCGACTCGATGCCGTAGAGGATGAAGCGAAAATTGCTGGCTCCCAGCATGTCGTATTCGGCCTGGGACAGGGCATCGGCCCGCATGTTGCAGCCCATCATCAGGACCTGATGCAGACCACGCTCGCGGAACCCGGTGCAAAAGTCCGTCAGCCAGCGTCCCGCGGGGAAGGTGCCCGTGTCGTCGAACACTTCCTCGACGCCGAGATCGACGAGTTGCTCCAGCTCGTCCAGATAGTCGTCAACGGGCCTGACCGACCACGTCGGAAGCATGCTGGTCCAGGAGCAGAAGGTGCACCCCCCGCCACCGCGCCGCGGGCCGCCGGGCACCCGCCGCCGCCACCAGCAGTCGGCACTGCTCGCCCCGGTGGCCCAGCCATAGGTGCCCTTCTTCAGAAAGTTGCCGTTGCGATAGGCATAGAGCTCCCACTTGGCCAGCCGGCGGTCGATGTGCGGCCGGACCGCTTCCCGGACCGGCGGGTCGGGCTCTTCGCCGGAGTTGACGATCTCGGTCTCGTCATGGCGCCAGAACACGCCGCCTCCAAGGTCGTCTCGACCTTCCAGGAAATCGGCAAGATTCAAGATGGCGAAATCGAACTGGCCGCCCCGGATCACATAGTCGACCGGGCAAAAGAGAAACGGCTCTTCGGGAAACGCGGTGACATGGTCGCCCACCAGCGCGATGGTCATGGACGGAAATCGCGACTTGAGGTCGCCGATCGCTTGGTAGAGCGGTGGCGCGCTGGGCGTCTTGGTTTCGATCATCATCAGGTCGGGACGCGCCAGCTCGATCTCTCGGCAGTAGGCTTCCCAGTCCCAGCCTTCGGCAATCCCGTCCAGCCAGACGGCCTCGTGGCCATGCCGTTGCAGCAGCGTGGCCGCCAGCGCCGGCAGCACGGGAAAGATGACCGTCGCGTTGTCGCCGACGAACCGGTTCAGCGCGCCCACGAGCCCGCTGCCCTCGCTGCGGCCCGTCGAAAAGACCTGATATTGCCGGTTTTGACTGAGAAGCGGGATGCCCTTGGCGCTCTCGAACGGCGGAAAGCTGATGGCAACTCTCACGCGGGTTTATCGTTCCAAGGGTGGTGAAGCGGCAGCATCAATGGACTGGCGTCAGGCTTGTTCCGCCGCGCAACACGTCGGCTTTATGATTCTAGAACACCATGGGTGACTTCGAACCCCCGCCCAAAGCGCCAATTACAGACGGTCACGGACGCCAGGCGCCGCCTGCGTCAGCATTCGTGGACGTGTCGATCATCATCGTCGCGGCGCGCCAGACGGCTTACCTCGACGAGGCGCTGTCGGCAATCGCGCGCCTGAAACGTCCGCCTCGGGAGACGATCGTCGTCCTCGACGAGGAGCCGCCGGGTGATCTGGGGTCAGTCCGGTGCATCGTTAGTGGTCCGACGGGTCCGGCGCAAAAGCGAGACATGGCTGCGGCGGCCGCCGACGGCGCGTGGGTGACGTTTCTCGATGACGACGCGTATCCCGCCCCCGGCTGGCTCGAAGCATCGGCGCCCCACTTCGAGAATCCAGCCGTGTCGGCGGTCGGCGGTCCGGGCGTCACCCCGCCAAACGACGGATTCCGCGCGCAGGTCTCCGGGTGGACCTACGCCTCATGGATCGTGTCCGGTCCCACGCGTTTCCGCTATGTGCCGGGTCGGCGCCGCGCCGTGGACGACTATCCGTCGATGAATCTCATGGTCCGCCGCTCGGCGTTCGAGGCCGTTGGCGGGTTCGACAGCGCCTTTTATCCCGGGGAGGACACCAAGTTGTGCCTGGAGATCGTTCGCCGCGGCGGCGGCATCGTGTATGAGCCCGGCGCGCTCGTCTATCACCATCGACGGCCGGTGATGCGAGGGCACCTGCGGCAGATCGCGCACTACGGGCGGCATCGCGGCTATTTCGCCCGCGTGTTTCCGGAAACCTCGCGCCGGCTTCAATACTTCATTCCCAGCCTGTGGCTGCTGTGGCTGGTCATCGCCGCGCTGGCGTCAGTTTGGGTTGAGCCGATTCGGTGGGTGTTGCTTGGCAGCCTGGCGCTCTATGGCCTTGCGGTAGGTGGAAGCGCGATTCACGCGATGCACGGATCGGGCAGCGTGGGGATCGGAGCGGCGGTGATCCCCACGATCGTCGCCAGCCACCTGTGCTACGGCTGGCACTTCTTGGGCGGTTTGGTGCGGCCGCGTCCTCCGTCGTCCTAGCCCGTTTTCCAATTGGTGACATAGGGCGAACCATGCGGCGCATCGCACCTGCAACGCCTAAAGGAGCGGTTCGCCGGCGGGCGCCGCTGCGACCTCAGATCACGCGCCCACGCTCGCGCGAGTTTCGGTGAGCACCAGATCGACGACGCGGCGCAGCGCTTCCTCGCGCGTATCCCCTTCCAGCCGCCGGAGTCGATACAGATCGAGTTGCCGGTCGGCGCCGGTCCCTTCGCGGATGATGGTGGGCGCGTGGCGCAACTCTGCCTCGCAGCCGAGCGCGCGGGCGTCGTCGGCCAGGTCCTCGACCAGCTCGTCCGTCAAGTCGCTGATGTCCTTCCGCCCGCCGCCGCGCTCGTCCCCAAAGAAGGCGAGAACGCCGTAGCGCTGGGCCAGCCAGCGATTCTCGGCAATGATTTCGGTCGGCGGCTCCGGCGGCAGCGCGCCGTCCCGGTGCTGGCGAAGCAAGCGTCGGACGAGCGACGCGTAGATGGCCACAATGCACATGGCGTCGTCGATGCGCGTGCAGACATCGCAGATGCGCATCTCGATCGTCGGATGGGCATGGGAAGGGCGAATATCCCACCACAGCTCGCTGCCGTCGGCGATGAACTCCATGCGCTGGTAGTCGGCCACCAGCCGGTCATAGTCGGCGCGCGACCACAGGGGCCCGGGCAGGCTGGTCCGCGGCAGGTTGCCCGCCAGATTCAAACGGTAGGACTTGAAGCCGGTGTCGTGGCCTCCGTTGAACGGCGAGTTGGTTGAGAGCGCGTGGAGCAGCGGCAGGTAGCGCCGCATGGCGGTCATCACCCGAATGCGCTCATCCGGGTCGCCGAATCCCGCGTGGATGTGCATGCCGCCGATCAGAAACCGGCGAACGCTCTCCTGATACGTCGTGGCGAAGCGTTCATAGCGTTCGCGCGGGGTGGTGGCCTGCGCCCGCCATGCCGCGAAGGGATGGGTCGAGGCCGCCATCACCGCAGCCCCATAGGTCTCAGCCGCTTGGGTGACGATGCGGCGGGTCTCCAGCAGCGCGGCGCGAATCTCGGCCACCGATGCGCAAACCCGGGAGATCGCCTCGATCTGGGTGCGCAGCAGCTCGCGTGAAACCTCGTGCGGCCCACTGCCCGCCGCAGCAGTTTCGAAAATGCGAACGTCAGGGTCGGCAAGCAGGTCGCGCGACGCGGGATCGACGAGAAAGAACTCCTCCTCGATTCCAAGTGTGATCGCCAGGCCGTCTTGGGCCTCGCTGCCCGTCTGCGACTGCATCGTTTACCCGGTCCTTCCGTCGCTGGCACTGACGCCAGCATAGCCAGCAGCTTCAGAACTACCGCGTGGCGACGGCGGCGGTCAGAACGTCGCGGGTCCTTGCAGAATCCCGGCGGACGAAGGATGGCCGTGCGAATCCCGTGCGCTCCCAGGCTGAGTGACCGGTGGCTCCCCGCATTCAGAGACCGTTGCAACAGTGGCCGACATGCCAGGCCCAAGTGTCCGATCGCCCTCACCCAACCCTCTTCCATCAAGGCAGAGGGGACCGGACCTGCTCTCTACTCTGCACGGAAGAGATCACGCAAGGGTCTCCCTTCGCGGGAATGACAAGGGAGGCACGGGCGTCGCGGCAGGGATCCCCATCCCAGCCTTCCCCTCGCGGGGAAACGAGCCGGAGCCGGACCGGAGCGCTCGCCGAACTACTCGGGATTGAACCGGCGCAGGCGGCTCGCCACCATCAGCGTCTCGACGAACATTGTGGCGACGGTTGTCGGTCGGATCGTGCTGGGATACCGGTCACGCACGATCACGGGCGCCTCGACGATGGTGCGGAACCCAAGCCGAATTGCCAGCGCCAACGCCTCGATGTCAAAGGCAAAGCCGGACGTGCGCACGTGAGGAAACACCCGCTCGACGACCGGCGCCGCATAGATCTTCAGCCCGACCTGCGTGTCGCGCACGGCCAGACCGAAGAGCAAGCGCGTAAGTTGCCGGTATCCCCAGCTATAGACGCGACGCGCCAGCGGATACTCGACCACGGACTGGGCGTGCAGCTTCGATCCGACCACGATGTCCGCCCCCGACTCCACGTGGAGCCGATAGGCCTCCACGAGGCAGTGCGGGGGAATGTCTCCGCCACCGTCGAGAAAGGCCCGCGAGCGCCCGGCAACCGCCAGCAGCCCGCGTCGCACGGCCTCGCCCTTGCCCGCGTTCCGCTCATGCACCGCGACGCGCAACCGATCGTGCTCGGTTTTCGCGAGCGCGTCCGACGTGCCGTCCTCATCGCCATCGACAACGACCAGCACCTCGTAGTCGCAGCCAAGGCCGTCCAGCGCCCGAAGAACTTCGCCGACCTGGTGGCCGATGACGTCGGACTGACGATAGGTCGGTATGACGACCGAGAGGTCGGGGAGCTCTTCGATTGGCGTGTCAACCTGCTCGAACGGTTCGAGGGGTGCGTCGGCCGTCATCACCACTCCTGGCTCGGCCGGGGCATCCAGTTCAGCGCTGGAGGGTTCTCAACCATATCGCTTGCCCAGAGCCCGAATGCCGACTCCGATTCGACGGATGATACGCAACGGCCTCCGCAGTGCTGGGGCATGACCGTCGATTTCCCGCCCATGGCCGATCCCGGCCGCTACGGCCCTGTCTGGCCGTTGGGTGACCGATAGCGCCACAGGATGCCGCCGGCGTTGTGCATGACGAGCCGGTCGTCGTCGATGACGTCGGCCGGGGCCGCTTCGATCTCGCGTGCCACCTGATCCGGGTCCTCATAGCCCACGTCGAGGGCGCGGCACTCATCCGGCGGAATGGCGGTGGCCAGGCGGACGTCAATGCGCGGCGTTTCACGCCCGTCGATCATGGGCGCGTCACCTTTGATCAAGACTCCCAGGGTGAGCGACAAGGGGCTGACGCCATGAGGCTGCCAGGCCTCGGGATGGGCCAGCAGGTATGGCCACCCGTGGAGTCCGACCCGGCTTATGGCGGGGCCGTGGTTGGCGGATATCTCCCGCACGCCGGGGGCGTACAGGACAAGCTCGCCGCCGTCGGCCACCGTGTCGTCGCCCCGAAATACGCCCTTGGCGCCGGTCCAAAGCTCGGGATACATCCACGTGCCGTCGGGCATGCGCGGCGTGGCGGCCACCGCGCGCGAAACACGGCGAGTGGTGTAACGGATGTTGACGTCGGCACTCAACGCCGCCGCCGCGCGGGTGACCTCGCGCCACCCGTCGGGCTGCACGAATACGCCGCGCGTGGACCCCGAGGCGTCGTCGACCACCAGGGCAATGGTGGTGAGGGGAACCGGAACTTTGCTGGTCATGTCGTCGATCAGCTCACGCACGGGGTTGTCGAGCACGCCCTGAATGGCCCGCGCGCCGCGCAGGCTGCCGATGGTGTGGAGGAGATTGATCATCTCGGGACCCGAGACGCCGGGAAAGATCTGCTTGGCGCCTCCCGCGAATCCCGCGCCCTCGTGCGGCTGGACGCGCGTGATCAGGATCACGCGGTCATAGTCGAGCAGCCGGCGGTTGATCCGCACCGGCATGTCGCGGTCGAACCCCAGCCCGGGCGCGAGGTCCCCGTAGACGCCGAATCGCGCCTGCTGCTCGGCCAGCGGCACGGAACCGATTTCGACCAGGGCGTCGGGGCGCGCCCATTCGTGGTCGTGGATGGGGACTGAGGGATAGGCGTCGGCGCCGAAGACCCACCGCCGCTTGGCGGCTTCGGGCATCGACGCGTGGGTGCCCTGCGCGATCATGACGTCCACCGAGGCGGCGCGCCCCTGGAGCGCCTGCCAGACAGCCTTGAACGTCTGGCTAACCGGAACCTTGCGAGTGTCGTCGGGCGCCAGCACCAGCACGCGGGACGCATCGAGCGGGAGCTCGGACAGCGCATCGGCGATCACGGCCGCGGCGTCTGGGGCCGTGACGGCGGGCGACGCCTCGGCCTGGAGCACCTGGGATCGGACGTTCATGCGTCTCGGGAGGCCAGCGCCTCGGCCTGAGCCACCATGTCGCCCAATATTGCCACTCCACCGGACCAGAAGCCTGGGTCGTTGAGATCGATGCCCATTGGGCGGACCAGTGCCTCGGGCGAGACCGAGCCACCGCGGCTCAGCATCTCGGTATATGCCGGCGCGAAGGCGTCGCCCCGCGCGTCATAGACCTGGAGCAGCGCCAGGACGAGCAGCTCGCCGAACGCGTAGGCGTAGACGTAGAACGGCGAGTGCACGAAGTGCGGGATATAGCTCCACCAGGTGCGATAGTCGTCGGTGAGAGTCACGGCGTCGCCGTGCATCGGCGCGTTGGCCGCGATCCACAGCTCGCTCAGGCGCTCCGCCGGCAACTCTCCCTCGGCGCGGCGGGCTGCGTGGGCGGACTCCTCGAAGCGGTGCATGACGATCTGCCGGAACACGGTGGCGAAGCTGTCCTCGATCTTGCTCGCCAGCAACGACAGGCGCGCCTGGTCGGACGGCTGGGCCTCCAGCAGACGGCGAAATACCAGCATTTCCCCGAACACCGAGGCAGTCTCCGCGGTGGTCAAGGGCGTGTGCGCTTGCAGGTAGCCCACCCCGCGCGACAAGAACTGGTGTGCGGCATGACCCAATTCGTGGGCGACGGTCATGACGTCACGGATGCGGTCGGTGTAGTTGCAGAGCACGTAGGGGTGGGTCTGGGTGGTCGATCCGGCGCTGAACGCTCCGCCGCGTTTGCCGAGGCGCAGCTCCGCGTCGATCCAGCGCTCCTCGAACGCCCGCGACGCGATGCCGCCGAGCGTTTCCGAGAAGGCCGCATAGCTATCGACCACGATCTCGCGGCAGCGGTCCCACGAGTACACGGTGTCATCGGCCTTGATCGGCGCGTAGCGGTCATAGTCGAACAGCTCATCCAGGCCGAGCAGGCGCCGCTTGAGGCGGTAGTACCGCTGCACGATGCCGAACCCAGCCTCGCAGGCGGCCACCAGCGCCTCAACGGCGGCCGGCTCGATCTCGTTGGCCAGGTTGCGGGCCGCGATGGGCGTCGGGTAGTGCCGCAGCCGGTCGTCGATGGCGTGATCCTGCAGGCAGACGTTGAAGAGGTAGGTGAGCGAATGCTGATGGGCCGCGAGCGCGGCGGTGAGGCCGGCCGCGGCGCTGCGGCGGGTGTCGCGGTTGGGGTTGTACAGCTGGGCCAGGGTTTCGGCTTCGGTCAGGGTGCGCCGCTCCCCGTCGAGTTCTACCTCGCAGGTGATTCGGCTGGTGATTTCGTCGAACAGGCGCGACCACGAGCGCGCGCCGGTGTTGGCCTTCTCATCCATCACCTGCTCTTCGCCTTCGGCCAGCCGATGCGGCTTGGTGCGGCGCTCGCGCTCCAGCAGATAGGCGAATTCGGCCAGCCGCGGGTCCGCCATCAACTCGGCGGCGCGGTCGTCATCGAGGTGCACCCATTCCAAGTCGAAGAAGATGAGGTGCTTCCGAATCTCGGTGCTGCGCGCCTGGGTGCTGTTGAGCAGTCGCCCGGCAGCCGGGTCGTCACTGTGGGCGGCGTGCCGCAGATGCGCGAAGATCACCGGCGCGTCCATGAGTTCGTAGATGTCTTCAAGCTCCTGGAGGGCCTCGCGAAGGCCGGACGCGGATAACTCCCCGAGCCGCCCCCGATAGCGCGTGCCGAAGTCCTGAGCGCGGGAGTCGGCGGCGTCCTGGTCGCGCTCAATGCAAGGATCGTCGAGCCCGCCATAGAGCGCGGACAGATCCCAAACGACGCCGTCGGCGGAACTGGATGGCGCGGCGGTCGTCACGGGCCCATCAACCGGTCGTGCGAATTGGCCATAGCTGCTGTCGCCTCCCGAGGCTATCCGAGCGGGGCATCCGGGCTAAGTGCGGCCAGCAGCGCATCGCGCTCCGCCACGACCCTGGCGACCGCCTCCGCGGATGCCGCCTGCTCTCGCTCATCCCGGTGCCGGAGCTTGATCTCGACGGCGTCGGCCCGCACCGTGCGGCGGCTGACCGTGCATCGAATGGGGATCCCCAGGAGGTCGGCATCGTTGAATTTGACCCCCGCGCTCTCGTCACGGTCGTCCACCAGCACCGTGAGGCCGGCCGCTTCGAGATCGTGGGCGAGACGCTCCGCGGCCTCCTGCATCTCGGCCTGTCCCAGCTGCACCACGTGCACGTCATAGGGCGCCACGCTGGCGGGCCAGATGATCCCGTCTTCGTCGTGATGCAGCTCCACGACGGCCGCAGCCAGTCGCGTGATCCCGATGCCATATGAGCCCATCACAATGGGCTGTGGCGATCCGCCTTCGGAAAGGTACATGGCGTCGAGCTTGTCGCTGTAGTAGGCGCCGAACTTGAAGGTATTGCCAATTTCGATGCCCGTGCGGAGCTCGAGGGCCGCGCCGCACTTGGGGCAAGGATCTCCGGCAGCGACGTCGGCGATATCCGCGACGATATCCGCGGCGAAGTCGCGCGGGAAGTTTACGTTCAACAGATGCACGCCGGGCATATTGGCCCCGGCGACCAAGTTGGCCGCGGACTCCACCGAGCGATCCACGACGACCAGGACCTGCTCGAGCCCCACCGGCGATGCGTAGCCCGGCACGAGGCCGGCGGCGGTCAATTCTTGGTCGGCCGCGAGACGAATGTCGGGCGCGCCCAGGGCCCGGCGCAGCTTGGCCTCGTTGACGTCCAGATCGCCGCGAATGGCCACAAACGCAATCTGCTCGCCCGTCCAATAGAACACGGCTTTGAGCGTGCGGCGGGTCGGGATGCCCAGATAGCCCGCCACGGCGGCGATGGTTTCCTGCCCGGGGGTCTCGACCTTCTCCATGGGGAGCGGCTCGGCGTCGTCGAGCTCGGGCGGCTGCGTGGTCGCCACTTCCTGGTTGGCCCCGTAGTCGCAGGTGGGGCACACCACGATCGTGTCTTCGCCCGCGGAGGTCAGAGCGTGAAACTCGTCCGCGTCCGAACCGCCCATCGCGCCGGCGTCGGACTCGACGACCAGCGGTTCGATCCCACAGCGGCGGAACGCGCGCACGTAGGCCGTGACGAACTGCCGGTAGGTCGCGTCCAGGCTCTCCGGCGACGGGTCGAAGGTGTAGGCGTCCTTCATGGTGAACTCGCGGGTCCGCAGCAGGCCGCCACGCGGACGAGGCTCGTCGCGGAACTTCGTTTGAAAGTGGTACACGCTGACAGGGAGCTGGCGGTAGGAGCCCACGACTCGCGCGGCGAGGTCGAGGGCGATCTCCTCATGGGTGAGGGCCAGCACCATGTTGCGTTCGGCGCGATCCTTGAATCGCACCAGCTCGGGTCCGAGCGAGGCGAAGCGGCCGGTGCGTTCCCAAAGCGTCGACGGATGCACCACGGGCATCAGGAGCTCTTGGCAGCCGACGGCGTCCATTTCTTCGCGAACGACCTGCTCGATTCGTCGCAAGGTGCGCCAGCCCAACGGCAGATAGCTGAAAATTCCCGCGCCGAGCGGACGTATGAAGGCGCCGCGCACCATGAGTCGGTGGGACGCGATGGTGGCGTCGGCGGGGTCTTCACGCAGGGTGCGACCGAAGAGCGCGGACAAACGTTGCACGGACGGCCTCACGGCGACCACAAGCCGCCGGTCAGTGTATCGGCCAGCTCAGATCACGTAGTCGGGCGGGTCGCGCCGCTCGCCAAGCTGGCGGATCGGTTGCCGTCGAACCGGCTCGCCGCGACGCTCCACGTAGCTAGCGCGAGGCCCGACGACCGTGGAGCCGGGGGGCACGTCTTCGGTGACGATCGCCAATGCGCCAATGCGGCTGCCGGCGCCGATGGTGACCGGGCCAAGGATGCTGGCCCCGACGCCGATGGTCACGCCGTCCTCGACGATCGGGTGCCGCCGCTTGCCGCCGACGCCATCGTCACGCCACCACCCGGTGGCGCCCAAGGTCACCTGGTGGTACAGCATGACGTCGTCACCCACGCGCGCGGTCTCTCCGATCACCACGCCTGAGCCGTGGTCGATAAAGAAGCGGCGACCAATGACCGCGCCCGGATGAATCTCGATGCCGCCGGTGGCAAGTCGCGCGAACTGACTGACGGCGCGGGGCAGCACGGGAACGCCGCGCACATAGAGCCAATGGGCGATCCGATGGAAGAAGAGCGCGTGCACGCTGGGATAGAGCAACACCTCGAGCACGTTCTTGGCGGCTGGATCCTTGTCGAGCACGACGCGCATCCACTCCGGCCCACGGCGTTTCCCTGCCGCGGCTTCCGGCATTTCGGACGCGCCGCCATTCCTTGGGTCGATTCTCCAATCCCCCTCAAACGTGCGAGGAGCGCCCATCCCGAAGGACGGGCGCTCCCGTGATTCCACCTTCCTGCGCTGCGGCCTCGCGGCACGCAACCTCAGCGGGTGCCAAGGCACCCAAGCCCGCTACCGGAGGCCAACCGGCTCGGCCTACCCACGCCGTTGCTTCGGCCGAGCGGCTCACGAGGGCAATTCGCCGTCCGACGCGCACCGGCCTCGCACCGCCGCCGGCTCGCTGTCCGCGTGAAGGACGGCTACTGGTCTCGCTCAGCGCCGCACACTTACTTGTTCCCCGTACTTACGCCGCGAAGGCGCGGCTGTCAACCGCGAGGCCGCCAAACTCCGCGAATGGGCTGCGTAGAATGCTCGACATGGGCAGCTTGGCGCCGACGCAGCTATGACGGCCAACGACCCGAGCGGGCGAGCCCCGGCCCCCCACTCGGCCTCCGGCGACGCGGAGCCGCCGAATGCCCCCGGATCGATTGAACGGCTTGCCGACATAGATGCCGGCGCGCCCGAGGCGTCGGGCTCGACGGCTGCTTCACGAGACCTCGATCGTCCGCTGACCCTGGCGGAGACTTGGAGCGATTTCTCGCGGTGGCTGCGCCGCACGCGTTGGCAACGGCCCATTGCCGCCGTGGCGCTCGTCATCGCGAGCGCCCTGGCGTGGGCCGTGATCTCCGCACTCGTGCCCTGGCCGGAGGGAATCCCAGGGACCGTGCAGCGCGTGCTGGCCATGGACATCGGCTGGGCGCCGCTGCCGACTCCGGACGACCCGCGGCTCGCCGCCGATCTGAGCCTCATGACCGCAGCCTGGGTGGGCGCGCCGTTGATCTTGAGCGCGTTCTGGTTCGCGGCGGCCTATCACCTGGATCGCGAGAGTCGCCGGGCGTTCGGCGTCAGCCGCATTCCCGGCGTGCGGCATTCCACCGGCTACACGGCAATGGCCGTGCTGCTCGTGTTTCCGTTGATGGTGCTCGGCCTCGCCAGCGGCGCCTGGGGCGTGTTCATGCTCGGAACTTGGGCTTTCGCATTCGGAGCCTGGGGACCTGCCGGATTCCTGGTGGGGCTGCTGGCGATCTTCGGGCTGGTGGTGCGGCTGGCCAATGCAGCGCTTGACCGCCGGGCGGGGGTGTCATAGCCGGGCGGAGGTTCGGTGCGGCTTGCTACCCCTCGATGGTCGGTCCGAGGACTAGGCGATCGCTTTCGGGATCTTCGACGAGCAAGAACTCAACCGTGGTATCGCGCGTCACCATGAGCCGAAGCCGGTCTCTGACGCGCTCGCACCCCACGGCCTCTTCGGGCGTGACATCGACGCGACGACATGCATCGGCATATAGGTCGCTGAGTGATACCCGACGTCGTGTGGCCAAAAGCTCGCTCCCCCCTGCAAGGTGTTTGGACGCGCGCCTGGCGCCCGTCCCCTATTCTGCCCAACCATACGCCGCGGAGGCGGCCCACTCACAACGTTGGGTCGCGGGACCATGCACATCGCCGGGCCAAGCTGCTACAGTATCGCGCGGCTCCGGGCACGTGTAGAATGTCGGCAGCGTTCAGCCGACGTCAGACGTACGTGCCCACCGGGCGTGCGGGGTCGCTGGACGCGGGGGGGCGCTGGGATAGCATTCGCTTGCCCATGAATGGGGGCCTCCTTGAACAGCTTGCGTAGATATCGGCTGTTCCTCACGTTGCTTGTTGGACCGGCGCTTGTCATCGCCATCATCGTGGTTCTGATCATCACCTTGTTCGGCGGCGACGGCGAGACGGATTCCACGGCCGAAACCACTACGCCAGCCGTCACTGCCTCGCCAGGAACCGGTGGCGGCGTGCCGCCCGCAAGGACCTCCCCGCCAACGCTGCAGGTGCGGCCCACCCAGACTCCGGTCATCGTGGACACGCCGACGCCGACGGTGCCGGCCGAGCCAACCGCGACGCCAACACCCACCGCGACGCCGACGCCCACCGGCCCCATCGAGCACACGGTCCAGGCCGATGAAACGCTGTCGGGCATTGCCGATGCTTATGGCGTTGCCTTGGACGACATCGTGGCCTTCAACGGCTTTGCCAACGCGGAAGTGATCATCTTTGTCGGACAGATCATCGAGATTCCGACGGATCCGAGCCAGCTCGCCGAGCGGCTCGATGCGATTCCCGTCGCGTTGACGGGAGTCGTGATTCCGAGCGATGGCCTGAATGTTCGCGACCAGCCCAACACCGCCACCAGCACGGTGCAGTACGTCGCGCGCGCCGGATCGCAGCTCAACCTGACGGGCGTCTTCGAGGACATTGACGGCATCCGCTGGCACGAGGTCGAGGACGGCAACTGGGTGCAGAGCCAATACCTGGAGCTGGGCGCCACGGCAGCCCCCCTCCCGGACGCGCCTGCCACCGGCACAGGTACCGGCACGGGCGCGGCGCTGACGGGGGTGGTGATACCCGACGACGGGCTGAACGTTCGCAACGAGCCCAACACCACTACCAGCACCGTGCAGTACGTCGCGGGGGGCGGGACGCAACTCAACTTGACGGGCGAGGTTCAGGAGATCAACGGCATCCGCTGGCATCAGGTGGATGACGGCAACTGGGTGCAGGGCCAGTACCTTGAATTGGGAGGGACGGCTGCTCCCGCCCCGGCGACCACACCGGCGCCGGCGGGGACCGCCGCCCCCACGCCAACCGCCGCCGCGACGGCGGCTGCCACCGAGCCGCCGAGCGATGAGGAGCTCACCGCCGTGGTCGTGCCTGAAGGCGGACTGAACGTGCGCCCGGAACCGAGTGCCACCGCCACTCCCGCGAATGTCGCACCGGCCGGATCACGGTTGCAACTGACCGGCGAGAACACGGTCGTCGACGGCGTGACGTGGTGGGAGCTCGAGGACGGGAACTGGGTCCAAGGCCAGTTTCTACGCTTCGGCTAGCCCCTCGAGCACCGACGGCACGCAGGGCGTCGCGCTGACGTCAGGCTTCGCCTAGCGTCCGACGCCGCAACACGGGTCCCGTGCGCGGTAGCTCACCGCGCGCGCAACCATCGATCCATGAATTCGAGGGGGGCCTCGGGCAGGAATTCGTGGCCCCCGTCGAACTCGTCGCGGGCGAGGCGTTCACTCGCACCGGCTGCCGCGTAGATGTCCGCAAGATGGGCGTGGGCCTGCCGCGACGCCTCGATGGCAAAGCCGCGATCGGACCGTCCCGCCTGAATGAGCAGCGGCCTCGGGGCGATGCAGCCGTGGATATCGGGCACGTCGGCCACGGCATAGATGCCGGGGAGAAACTGGGAGCCGCAGAAATTTCCGGCGTCGAGGGCATAGGAGCGGAATGTCGTGAGGTAGCCGCTCACCACCACGGCCGCCGGGCGGTCGTCGAGCGCCGCCAGATACATCGCGCGGGTGCCGCCGAATGACAGACCGGCAACGCCGATGCGGCTGGCGTCCACCTCGGGCCGGGCCTGGAGGACATCCAGCGCGCGCTGGTCGTCCCAAAGGGCGAGCGCCATCATGTTGCGCCCGAAGAGGGCCAGCTTGAGAAAGTTGATGTTGCAGCCGTCGCGACCGCCGTAGCGGCGGAATCCTTGGGCACGCTCGCCGAAGCCCGGCGCGTCGGGGGCCAGCACCACGTAGCCGCGCTGCGCGAAGCGCTTGGCATTGGCATGGTAGATGCCCGGCGTGACGAGGTCGCCCTTGCCCCCGCCGTGGCCGTGCAAGGCGAGGATTGCCGGCGCCGGATGGTCGGCATCGACGCCGTCGGGCACGAGCAGAAGGGCCGGCAGGTCAACATCGGATGCGGTGCGGAAGACGAGCCGGGTCTGCGCGTAGCCGCTGCCGAGCGTGCGTTCCAGCTCCACGGGCTCGGGATCGACCGGGGTCGGCAAGGGGCCGCGCAGGGCCGCGATGGCGTCCCGCAGGCTGCGGCGCCATGTCGCGAAGTCAATGCCGGGTCGGAAGGCGTGGCTGGGCCGGTGCGCGGCATCCAGCCGCGCGACCTGGTCGTCAAACGCGAATTCCCAGGTCCGCGGCGCCGGCGCACTCAACGGCGGAAGTGGGTGCGAAGGTAGGCCAGCGCCTGCGGCGCCTGGCGGCTGTAGCAGTCAAACCGCTTGCCGTTGTCTTCAATGCTGACGCGGCCGGAGTAGTTCACAGCGGTGAGCGCCCGAAGAAACTCCGGCAGGCCGGCGTCGGTGGACTGCGGCGGGGAACCGGGAAGCGGCGGGACCGGCACATGGACGTGACGCAGTCGATCGCGCGACTCGGCCAGGTTGGTCAGCGGCTCATGCTCGCGCGCCATGTGCCACCAGTCGGCCAACGCCGCCACGCGCGAGCTTCCGGATTGGCGGGCCACGACCGCCGCCTCGAGGACGGTGTTGATGTTGTCGCAGACCTCGCGCCAGAGCGGCTCGATGACGATGTCCAGGTCGTAGGGCGCGGCGGCGTTCGCGGCGAGCGCCAGGAACTCGAGGATTTCACCCGGCACGAGGTGCCGGTCGTAGCCGGACGGCGTGGTGCGCGCCGGTCCGCTGCCAAAGATCACCGAGCGGGCTCCCAACTCGGCCATGCGTCCCATGGCGGTGTCCACGTAGGCGCGCAGCGCCGCGAGGTCGCGCTTGGGCCCGACCACCGGGTGGTGCGCCGGCACGAACACATTGAAAGCCTCGGCCGGCAATCCGGCATCCTGGATTCGTCGACGGATCGGCGCGTAGACCGTCTCGTCGTCGTCGGGAACCAGGTCCACCACGCGAGGCTCGACGTAGGCGAAGCCCGCATCTCGCGCCGCGTCCAGCACGTCAAGCGACGCGCAGCATCCAATCCGCATGCCACCACCGCCTCACGCCGCCGCGGACGTTTCCGGTTCGCAAACGCTAGAGTGCCACGAGCCCCACGGCCCTTGCCGCCCGGAGTTTCCGCATGGCGTCGAATCCCGCGTCCGACGCGTCGGAGGACGCCGAGCAGCTCGCGGTGACCCGTCCCGATGGGACACCGACTGGTGAGGTCAAGTCGCGCGCCGCCATACACGCGGACGGCGACTGGCACCGCACGCGCACCGTGTGGGCGCTGCTGCCCGCGGCGGGCGACGCGGGGCCAATGATGGTGCTGCAACGGCGCGGGCCGTTCAAGGCATCCTGGCCGAACCGTCTCGACGCGAGCTCGGCCGGTCACTTGCGGGTTGGCGATCCCGACCCATGGCGCGAGGCCGAGGAGGAGCTCGGTCGGCGACCGGCGGCGGGCGAGGTGCTGTCGCTGGGCGAGCGGCAGAGCGGGGCACGGCTCCCAAACGGACAGATTGACCTCGAGGTCCAAGAGCTATGGCTCTGGCGCTGCCCCTACGACCTGCTCGAGCTTCGCCCGCCCTATCCCGAGGTGGCGGCGCTGCTGGCCGTCGACTCGGACGCCCTGCGGCGACTCGCCGGCGGCGAGGCACGGCGCATTCCGGCGCTGGTTCGGCGACCCGGCGCGTCCCGAGTGGAGACCGGATACGCCGCCGCGCACCAGCTGATTCCGGGCGAAGAGCACTACATCGAGCAGGTGGCCGAGATTACGCTGCGCCTCTTGGCGGGCCAAGACTGGTCGCCGCTGGCGGTGGATCCGGAGACGGAGTTCGAGGTGTAACGGAGCCGCCGTGGATCCCGCAGGCGTTCGCCAAGGCGCGTGGTCAGCGGCGCCTGATGATGAGGAATGCGCCGAAGGCGATCAGGATCACCGGCCACAGCCGCCACGCATCGAACTGCGCGAGAAGCCCCAGCGAATCCAGCAGCGCGAGCACGCCGATGACGACCAATGCGAGCCCGACGAATGCCGCACCGCCCATGGAGCTGCTCCGACTGCCCGACGGCCGTTCGGGCGCATAGGGCTGATACGTTTGCGCGGCGCCGGGAGCCGCGGTCTCGGATGCCTGCCGGGTCGCGCCTTCCCCACCCGCGGGCTCGTCGCCCGGCCCTGGTCCGTCGCCGGCTGGGGCGGGTTCGTCATCCGCGCCAACCGCACCGGGTTCGCTTCCCGGCGCGGGAACAGAGCCCGTGGGCACGACGACCACCATGACGAAATAGATGATGATGGCGACCCCGCCGGTGAATATCGCCAGGAGCACCCAGAGCAGGCGCATGAGCGTGGGGTCGACGTCGAAGTAGTCCGCCATGCCACCCGAGAGTCCCGTGAGCAGGCGATCCTGCTCGCTGCGATACAGGCGACGCTGCATAACGAGGTCCTCCGCGCGCGTATGCTCCGCAGGTCACTCTAAATCCGGAGACGGCGTTTGTCATCGCGCACCAGCCACACGCCAGCGTCCGACGCCGATCGCGACGGACGACAAGACAGCCGCGGCTTGCGGTTGCAAGTGTTTCTCGCGCGAGCGGGGCGCGGGTCGCGGCGAACGATGGAGCAGGCGATCCGCGGCGGGCGGGTGGCTGTTGACGGCCAAACCGTGACGACGCTCGGAGTTCGGGTTGATCCTGAGACGCAGGAGATTCGGTTGGACGGGAAGCTCGTCCAACCGAAGCGACAACCGGGGATAGTCATCGCGCTGCACAAGCCGCCGCGAGTTCTCACCACCACCCACGATCCGCACGGCCGCCCGACGGTGCTGCATTTGCTGCCCTCGGCGCTGCGGCGCGAGCGTCTCTATCCGGTCGGTCGGCTCGACTTCGCCTCCGAGGGCCTGGTGCTGTTGACCAACGACGGCGACCTGGCGTTTCAGCTCATGCACCCGCGCTTCGGCCACGAGCGCGAATACGTGGTGACGGTCCGCGGACCCGAACCGCCCGGCCTTGCCCAGCGGCTCACCGAGGGCGTCGATATCGGCGACCGGCGGCCGGCCCGCGCCCTACGTGCCCGTCGCGTGAGCCAGGGCTGGCAGCTGGTGCTAGTCGAGGGCCGCAAGCGCCAGGTGCGGCGAATGTTCGAGGCGGTGGGGATGCGCGTCACCCGGCTGCAGCGCGTGCGCATCGGCTCGGTGGTGCTTGGAGACTTGGCGCCTGGCGCGGCGCGGGAACTCGGCGCTGCCGAAATCGCCACTCTACGACTGCAAAACTAGCCAGCTATGCTCAGCGCTCATCGGCGCTCTAGTCTATTACGAAACTACCCAGGGCAGCATCGAAGAGGTCGTCATAGCTCTCCCAAGTTGATCGCAGTGCCGTCGCTGTGATCACGAACATACTGTCATCGTTAGAGACGAACATCTGTAGGTTTTGCAGATCGTATTCGACTTGGCGGAATGTTGACATCAAGAAATGGGCAGAGCGTCCATTGACTGACGACGCATATTCGTTTATCACCTCGTATTCATTTAGCACCAAGGGAAGCTGCTGTTTTGATATATCAACATAACTTTTCAGAGTGATTCCGGGGGCGTGTTCTTCAAGGATATTAATGTTGGCTTGGAAGGTCAGATCTTCCACATCCGGACTTCTAAAGTAGACAATTCCAGATACCTTGCCGACCTCCCAACCATATGGCGGCTGTATCTTGTATCCCTCTCCTAAATAATATTCATCAAGCTCTTGATTCCCAGGCGTAGCGTCAAGCTTCCGACTCTCAGGCGTGGAACCGCAGGCAAAGGCAACCAGGAGTACAAGAATGCTTGCCGCCCTCGCGAACAGGCCGCTAATCTTCACGATGTCCAGCCTCGTCTTCGATTGCCGCGGCTTGGCCGACCCGGATCAGCACAGCTAGCCACTCTCTGCGGGGCGCACGTTGGAGCGCCTCCGCTGGACGAGGACGGTGACGCCCAGCACGAGCCAGGCCGGGAGCGAGAGGACCAGCGGGTAGAGCACGATGCCAACCGGTCCGAACAGCCCGCCGATCACCGCGCCATAGACCGTCAGCGGCGCCAGCACGACGCCGCACACGTAGGCCAAGGCTCGCACCCTCCGATGCAAGGAGATTACGGCCAGCGTTAGCGGGAACGCGGCAATCCAGGCGAACAACACCATGAGCGCGATCGTCGCGACCGCGCCCGGAATCCCGCCCACTTCATCACCCGGCGAGAGACTGGCGAAGCGGATGGCCGTCACGACCAGGATGGCCAGCGGAAGCCAGAGCGGAAAAATCAGCAGCCAAAGTCTGGGTCGAACCGGTGACCAGCGCATGTGCTCGCCAGCGTGCCACGCCTGGGGATCATTCTATCGCCCGCTTCGCGTAGCTCGGCCGCGGGGTTTTTTGCGTAAGCGTCGGCGCCCGGCGCGGGGCAGCCCGGCAGGGTATGCGTCGGCACATGCGCTCCGGCATGTAGGCTAGGCCGCCGAGACATCCGCCGTGCATTCGCGGCGGCGAGGGTGCAGGGCGAGGAGTCCGCGTGGAGACGCAGACGGAGTACGTAGCCGCTCTGGGACAGATCATTCTGTTCGACCTGATCCTCAGCGGCGACAACGCCGTGGTGATCGGGGTGGTGGCCAGCCGGCTGCGGGGACGGCAGCGGCGACTGGCCATTCTGTTCGGCGCGGGCGGTGCCGTGGTATTGCGGATCGCGTTCGCGTCCATCGCGACGCTGCTGCTGCAGTTGCCGATTATCTCGCTGGTCGGCGGGTTGGCACTGTTCTGGGTCGGCTGGCGCCTGCTCGCTCCTCACGGCGACGATGAGCACCACGAAGCGGCCGCGACCTTCTGGCAGGCGCTGCGGCTGATCATCCTGGCGGACGTGGTGATGAGTCTGGACAACGTGCTGACCATCGCCGGCGCAGCCCACGGGGACATCTCGCTGCTGGTGATCGGGCTGGCGCTCTCTATTCCGCTGCTGTTCGTGGGCGCGGGTCTGATCGCGTTCGCCACCGAGCGGCTGCCGCTGATCATCTACGTGGGAAGCGCGCTGATCTTCCGCATCGCGCTGGTTCTGATTCTCGAGGACTCGGCCTGGCATGGGGGGATCGATGTGGACTCGACCGGGCAACAGATCGTCCTGACCTGGGATGAGGCCATGCATGGTCACTTGGCGCCCAATGCGGTGCTCGAACATGTGGCTCCGTGGCTGGTCGCGCTGGCCGGTCCGGCGCTCTATGTGCTCCTGGCGCGGTGGCGGCGACGGCCCGTGATGCCGCTTTGGGCCCGCTCGTCAGGGAAGACCGAGCCGCCGGACGCACCAACGCACGAGGCGTGAGACTATGAACCGGCGCTGCGTGAGGAGATCTTAATGATGGCTCAACTGCTGCACACGCGCATCCGCGTCAGCGACCTTGAACGTTCGATTCGCTTCTACGAGGAATTCCTAGGTTTTCGAGTCATCAGTCGGACGGACCGATCGCCCTCCGGCAATCACATCGTGCACCTGGAGTTGCCGGGCAATGCGCATACGATTGAGTTCACATGGTCCGAGGACTATGAACTCAATGTCCCCGAAGACCTGATGCACTTCGCCATCGGCGTGCCCGACCTGATCGCGTTTTGCGACGACCTGGAGCGCCGTGGGATCGAGATTTGGCCCGACGGCTGGCGAGAGAAGTTTCCGCTCGGACGAAAAATGGCATTCATCGACGATCCGGACGGGTACGAGATCGAGTTGCTGGAGCGCGCGGAATGAGCGACGCGGGGATGACGACGATTCCGCTGGAGGACGAGTTCGGCGACGTCATGGGCAAGGCGCGCCGCGGGCTCGGCCTAGAACCGGTGGAACTCGCCCGGCGTGCGGATCTGGACGAGGCCACCGTGCAGAGCATGGAGGACTACGAGCGCCAGCCGACGCGCGCCGAAAGCGACCGTCTGGCAGCCGCGCTGGAACTTCACGGGCCGAGTCTCTGGGACGTCGCCACGGAGGCGTGGCGACCGCAGGCGCAGTCGGCCACGCTGGCCGGCGGCCTGCAGGTGCGCATGATTCCGCACCCGCCCATGCGCGTGACGATGTACATCGTCGGCGACCCGGCGACCGGCGATGCGCTGGTAGTCGATCCCGGCGCGCTGCCGGAGACGGTGCTGGAAACGGTGAGCGAGGCCGGCTGGCGCGTGACGGCCTACCTGATCACGCATGGCGATGCCGACCACATCGACGCGTTGGCCGCGGTCTACGCCCAGGCGCCTGCCCCGGTGTGGGTGCACGAGGGCGCACAGTCACTCGTCCACGGCGTCAACGACTCGGACCTGAACGTCGTGACCGGCGACGGGCCGTTCACGGTGGGGCCCTTTGCGCTCGAAGCGCTGGAAACGCCCGGTCACGCCCCCGGCCACACGGCCTACGCACTGCGCGACGGGGTGCTGGTGGGCGACACGGTCTTTGCCGGATCGATTGGCGGCACGCGCACGGGCAATCTCGGGTATGCCGGACAGCTGGCGGCCATCCGCGCCAAGCTGATGACCCGCGACGACGAGACGAAGTTTTTTCCCGGACACGGTCCGCCGACAACCGTGGGCGAGGAGAAGCTCCACAACCCATTCTTGGCCTGAGGACCGGCCTGTAGGCCAATCTGGGCGGATGCGCGACAATAGGGTGGTAGCCTGCCGCTCCGGCGCGCCTCGCAACGGGAATCGATGTTCGTCTACGACATTTCCACCCGACTCGCGTGCTCGACGCTCTTGTTCCGCGCGCAGTCGCTGGATCGCGCGTTGGACGGGGTGAAGGCGGCGGGCATCGATCACGTCGATCTATGGGCGGCGCCGACGGTGCTGGACCACGTGGACCCGGCGGCGGAAAGCGCGGCGGATGTCCAAGCGAGCCTCGAAGCGCGCGGGCTGCGCGCGTCGTCAGTGACGGCCATTGCCACATCCGGCGACGACATGCTGCAGCGCATCGGCTTTGCCGCGGAACTGGGCGCGCGCGTGGTCATCGCCACGGCGCCGCCGCGCGACTACGACCGGCGCGAGGCCGCCGACGACGTCCGCGCCTACGGGCGCACGGCGCAAGAGGCGGGCGTCACCCTCTGCCTGGCGCACCAGGCGGAGACCTGGATGGACACGGCCGAAGAGGTGGCGTCGTTCCTGGACGACGTGGGCCATCCCCGCGTGCAGCTGAGCCTCGATCCGGCGCAGGCCGCGCGCGACGGGCTGACGTTCGAGGCGCTGGCCGACGCCGCCGGCGCCCGCATCGGCCACGTACACCTCGCCGGCGCCGATCCCGACAACTCGGACGCCCTCGGCGCCATGCTCGACCAGCTCGAGGAGCGCAACTACTACGGCATGTTCACCTTCAGCTGGGACGGCACGGCCGACCTTCCGCCCGAGCAGGTGGAGGCCGGCGTGCGCGAGGCGCGGGCGCACGTGCTGGAGGTCTCGAAGGCCGGGTAGCGCCGAGCGCCTCATCGCATCCTTCCCGCATCCAAGTCCGTCACTCCCGCGGAGGGAGACGTTTGCGTAATCCCTGCCGCGGAGATTGGAGAGCGGGTCCGGTCCCCTCTCGCTTGATGGGAGAAGGTGAGGGTGATCGGTGGCTGGGCGTGGTTCGACAGAGCCTGCCGAAGGGCTCGCCACGAACGAAGCTGGACTTCCCGCGGTGACCGGCCACCTACACTGCCGACGTGCACGTGGGAACCCTGGAGCTGGTGCTGCGCATCCACGGCGCGGACTCCCTCAAGGATCGGCGCCGCGTGGTGCGGGCGCTCACGGCCCGGCTGCGCAACAAGTTCAACGCGGCGGTGGCCGACCTGGAGCACGACCCGGCGCCGCACACGGCCCGCGTGGGCGTGGCCTGCGTGTCCAACGACAGCCGCTACGTGGACGGCCAGCTCACCGCCATCGTGAACTTCGTCGAGGCCCTGCACCTGCCGCTGGAAGTGGTGAGCGACGCCCGCGAGATCGTGCGGCTCTAGCCGGAGCCGATCCCAAGTCGGGCGCCGGCTCGGCCCCCTCTCCCTCGATGGGAGAGGGTTGGGGTGAGGGTGATCCGAGGCTTGGACGTGGGACTTTGCGGTCCATGCAAGGATCGACACCAGGGGAGAAGGGACCGGACGCGTCCGCCCCGCATACCCCGCGCTCCAATCCACGATCTCCGCTCACCCGTAGCCATTTCCCCACGCGCCACGGTCGATGCTCCGCTACACTGCGCGCCGAATAGCGGCGAAGGGGGGTGGAGTTGCAGCGGTGGCCGTAGTTGCTCACCCGGGAAACCGAGGGAGCGTAGGAGGCATGCCGTTGGCAGTCGAAGCCATTCTTGGTCTAGTAGCCTTTCTAGGCCTCTTCCTGATGTGGGCCGTAGTTCCGGCCCAAATCCGAAAGCGATAGCCGAACCGGGCACTTCCCCGTAGAAGCAGGCGCCGCACTGACGCGCGTTGGGCAAAGCTTGCCCAAGCCAGCTCGATGGCACAGAGCCTGGTGGTCGCCCCGCGACTCCACGCCCCCGCCGCATTCAAAGCCCCGGACGACAAGCCCGGCGCCGTTTGTGCGTCAGCGCTCGGCCGTTACGTGCAGCCGGACGCCTTCGTGTCGCTGGATCTGGTTGATGACCTCGAAGAGGTTGCGGGCCTGCGGGTTGCCGGAGGGACCGAACATGCGCATCAGGCTCTTGGATGATTTGCCGGTGAGACGGCCCAATTCATCGAACCCGACCGTAGCGTTGATGTAGTCGCGCAGCAGAGCCTTGCCAACATCCACCTCACCGTTCAGCAGCGCCCCGATTCCTTCGTTCAACAGCCCTTCCCGGAATTCCGGATCGCGCCGCGCGCGGGCCATCACCGTTTCTCTGAAGTCGCGCGTGAGCGGCATTCCCTAGCTCTCCTCGCGCTTGCGCCGTAGGTAGTCCGCCCAACGATGCCGGGCGGCCGCAATATCCGCCGACTGGCGCCGCTTGGTTCCTCCGCCGAGCAGAATGATCACGGTGTCGCCATCTCGTCCGAAGTAGATCCGGTAGCCGGGTCCTGAGTGCATGCGGTACTCCAGCACTCCGCCGCCGACAGCTTTGATGCCTGACAGATACCCGGCCCCAATGCGCTCAACGACCAGTCGCACCCTGGCCGCGACCCGACCGTCGAGTCGATTGAACCAGTCGGCAAACGGGCTGCGGCCCCTGTGATCGATGTACTCGTGGACCTCGATCTCGAGCAGTTAGTAACACATATGGCACCATCAGGCAAGTGCATGGTTTTTCCCCCGCCTACGCGTCCGCGCGAGTCAAGGGGGCGTTACGAGAATCAGGGCGTCTAATCGCCGCTGGTCTCCGCGTCCGGTTCATCCGGGGCATTTGCAGCAGCCTCCACGGCGCCCCATCGGCGGTCGGCGAGGAGGGCGCCGGCGAGGGCCAGGACGGCGATGACGGCGCCGATGGGGGCGGTGAGGAGGACGACGGCGGCGACGATGCCGCTGGTGAGGTCGGCGTAGGCGCCGAGGACGAGGCGACCGAAGCCGAGCATGCGCCATTGCAGGCGGCGGCGCAGGTGGAGGCGCAGGCCGTGGATGGCGGCAGCGGCCACGGCGCCGAGCACGAGCCCGCCGATGATCGCGGCCGGGTGGTCCGGCATGACCGCGGCGCCGGCCAAGCCGCCGGCCACGGGCCGGAGCACCCAGCCCACGCGGTCCATGAGGCCGCCGCTGCCGGGGAACTTGTCGGCGAAGAGGTCGATTGGCAGGAGCAGGAGGGCAATCAGGAACACGGCGCTGGTGCCGACGAACTCGAATGCGGGGTTGGGTGTGACGAAGTCGGAGCGCCAGGCGAAGAGCGCGGTGAGCGCCACGGTGACGTAAGGGTTGAGGCCGGCGGCGACGCCGAGGACGGGCGCTTGGAGGAACTCCACCTAGGGGGTCCTACTGCCGATGCGGCGTCGGGTGCCGCCGGTGGTGCGGCCAGCGCGGTGCCTGTTGACCCTCTCCCTAGCCCTCTCCCTCGGTGGGGAGAGGGGACCGGACCGCGGATGCGGGGTCGTTGTGGCGTGGAGCCGGTCGGCGGGGATGAACTCCCGCCTCCGCGGGGATGACGGAGGTCGGGTCGTGCGGCCAGCGCGGTGCCTGTTGACCCTCTCCCTAGCCCTCTCCCTTCCAGGGAGAGGGGACCGGACGGGCGCGGGGCAGGCCCTTTGCGGGAATGACGGAGGGGTGGGTCCGAGACTCGCCCGACGCCTGGCAATTGGCGCGCCTCCAGATTCGACCGGACTGGATTCCGGCCCCGTATCGAGTACGGGGCAGGCTCTCCGCCAGAATGACGAAGGGGGTGGGCACGATGTACGACTACGCAAGGGTCGCCTCATGCCGATTCCGTAGGTTTACCTGCTGAATGGGTCAGCCTACCGATTTACGGTCCGCATGGTGCGCGTCGATCGGACGCGTCGGCGCGCCTCGACGGTGTAGGGTTGGCGCCGCCGCGGGGCCGCGCAGGCATGCAAAGCGGCCAGGCAGACCGCAGCGACTTCGACCGCGAGTAGACAGAAGGAGCAGTGAGATGGCGAACAGCGTGGTGCATTGGGAAATCAACGCCAAAGACGGACCGGCGATGCAGAAGTTCTACGGCGATCTCTTTGACTGGGAGGTCACGGCCGACAACCCCATGGGCTACGGGGTGGTGAGCGCGCCGAGCGATGGTCCGGGCATCGGCGGCGGGATCATGGGCATGGGGGACGTTGAGCCGCCCACCCGGGTGACGTTCTACGTGGGCGTGGACGACGTGACCGAATACCTGGAAAAGGCCGCGAGCATGGGCGGCAGCGTGGTGATGCCGGAGATGGAAGTGATGGAGGACGTGGTGATTGGGATCTTCGCCGACCCCGAGGGTCACGTGATCGGCCTGGTCAAGAACATCCCGATGTAGCCCGGCGCTATTTCGGCGGCAGCGAGCGGGCGAACGACGCGCCCAACTCCAGCCAGCTGGCCAGGTCGGCGTCGTCCGCCGTTCCCTCGGGCGTGACAAGCACCCAGCCGTTCATGGGCCGCCCACTCAGGTCGAAGATGCGCGCATGGGGACGCGCCAGCGCCGCGTCGAACCGATCAGGCCCCGCGCGCACCATCAGCTCGTCGCCCGAGACGCCGACGGCCATATTGCCGTCCAGCATGAAGGCGACGCCGCCGAACATGCGCCGCTCGGTGAGCCCGCCTTCGTCCGCCAGGGCCTCGCGCAAACGCTGCGCCAGTCCTTCGTCGTAGGCCATGGGTCCTCGTCCTCTGCTTTCAACTCTGCGTCATTTTGCACGCGGCGCGCGCCGCACGCGGTGAGACCGCGTGGTTGCTGTCCTCGAGTGCGGCCCAGGCATGCGGGGCGGCCCCTCACCCCAACCCTCTCCCCATGGAGAGGGAGCCGGACCCGATTCTCACCAGAGGAGCGAAGGCCAGGCTCTGCCGGAGGATTGTGAGAGCACCGGACGACGCCAAACGCGACCCGGTGCCTGGCCGCATGGGACGGGTGCGATACTTCACTGGCTAAACGCATCGTTTGCCAGGAGATCCCATGGCCACGTTTATCGCTCTGCTCACCCTGCCCAACGAGTCCGCCGAGGAGGGCTCCCTCGCCCACAAATTGGAAGAAGGAGCGCCCGAGACGCGCCAGGTCCTGGAGGCGCACGGCGGGAAGCTGCTTTCCATCTACTTGACCATGGGGCAGTTCGACGGCGTGGCGGTCATGGAGTTCCCCAACACCGTGGCCTGCGCGCAGGCGATGATGGCGTTCCGAGAGCGGTTCGGCGGCGGCACGCAGACGATGGAGGCGTTCCCCGAGGACCAGTGGGCGGAGCTGGCCGCGGGAATTTGAGGCGTCCGCCACGCGGATGCCGACGACACCGCGCTCGGCATTGCCGGTTGTTGGCCATTCTGAATCCTCCGGCAGGCGCCGGGTGAAGCCAATTTTCACCGGCACCCTCACCCCAGCCCTCTCCCATCGAGGGAGAGGGGGGCGGAACGCAGCCAGGACGCACCGACGCCGAGCGGCGTGACCCGCTGCCCGGTTGCGCATGGCACGGCGCGCGGGCCTATCATGCGGCCATGCGCGGAGAGTCGGCACCGACTGAACGGGACGCGATCGAGCTTCTGACGGACTTGGTCAGCACGCCGAGCGTGTCGCCCGAGATTCCCGGAGGCACCGGCGAGGCGGCCATGGCGGCCAAGGTCGCGGCCTATGCCGAAGCGTGCGGCGCGGACGTGATCTTCCAGGAGGCGCTGCCTGGCCGCTCGAACGTGGTGGGGACGCTCGAAGGGGACGCCGGGGCACCGGTCCTGATGCTGGAAGCGCACATGGACACGGTGGCCCTGGGCGCCATGACGCGCGGGCATGAGCCGTGGCTGGATGACGCCGGCCTGCTGCACGGTCGCGGCGCCTGCGACACCAAGGGCTCGCTGGCGGCCATGTTGCTCACGCTGCGCCGCGTATCGCGTGAATCGGTGCGACCGTGCACGCTGGTGCTAGCGGCGACAGTGGACGAAGAGACGGGAAGCACCGGGGCCGACACGCTGGCGGCCTCGGCGGTGACCGCGGACGGCGCGATCGTGGGCGAACCGACGAGCCTGGAGATCGTGCGCGCGCATCGCGGCGGACGTTTCTGGAAGATCACCACTGCCGGCAAGTCGGCCCACAGCTCGCGTCCAGACCTGGGCGTCAACGCCATCTACCACATGTCAGACCTCATCCAGGTGCTGCGCGAGGAGTTCACGCGGCGTTTGGCCGGGCGCTGGCATCCGTTGTGCGAAGACTCCACATTTTCCGCGGGAACAATCCGCGCAGGCACGTCGTTCAACGTCGTGCCGGACCACTGCGAGCTGGTCTTCGACCGGCGCTTCCTGCCGGACGAGCCGCTGGAGGCCGTGGACGCCGAGCTTGACGAGGTGCTCGACATCGCGCGCCAAAGATTTCCCGGTTTGCAGGTAGAGGCCGAGCCGGAAGTCGTGGCGGGCTCCCTGGATACACCGGAAGACGCCGGCGTGGTGCAGTCGCTCATGGCGGCGTGCGAGGGAGTGACCGGACGGGCAGTCATTACGGGGGCGCCCTACGGCTCGGACGCGGCGTCGCTGGCGGCAGTCGGGATTCCAAGCGTGCTATGCGGGCCGGGCGACATTGCCGTGGCGCACAGCGAGGACGAGTGGGTGCCGGTCGCGGAGGTGGTGCAGGCGTCCGAGGTGTACTACTGCGCCTGGCGCCATTTCGCCGACATCCAGGCGAACGGACCCGCGAGCTAAGGGCGCACAGGCAGCGCGGCGTCCAGCTTTGCCGGTGCTAGTCTGGCCCGTGCCGCGCCCAGGCTGAGGCGACATGCTCAACGACCCGCGAATCGACCGTCTGGCCGAGATCCTGGTGCATCACTCGACCAAGCTGCAGGCTGGCGAGCTGGTGGCGATCATGGGGCCGGCCGAGGCCAAGCCATTGATGCTGACCTGCTATCGCCTCGCGCTCGAGGCGGGCGCCCATCCGCGCATGAGCGTGACGTTTGAGGAGACCGAGGGGCTCTTTCTGCGCCATGCCTCCGATGAGCAGCTGAGCCACCTGGACCCGGTGCGCAAGTTCGAGGCCGACACCATCGACGCCGCCATCCGCCTCCGGGCCGCCAGCAACACGCGGGCGCTCACCAGCAGCGACACGAGCAAGATCGGCAAGGTCATGACCGCCTCGCGTCCGGTGATGAACCAGATCATCGAAAACGTGCGCTGGGTGCTGTGCGACTACCCCACCAACGCCTTCGCTCAAGAGGCCGAGATGGCGCTGGATGAATACGCCGACTTTCTCTTTGGCGCCACCAACATCGACTGGACGGCCATGGAAGCCGATCTGACCCGCATCAAGGCGCGGCTGGAAGCAGGCAGTGAGATTCGCATCGTGGGACCGGAGACGGACCTGACGCTGCGCGTGGAGGGGCGAATCTGGGAGCCGGCGGCCGGCACGCACAACATGCCGGACGGCGAAATCTTCACCGCGCCGATCGAGGATGCCACGGCGGGGCACATTCGCTACGAGTTTCCGGCCATCTACCAAGGGCGCGAGGTGCAGGGCATCCGGCTCGAGTTCGCCGGCGGCAAGATCGTGACCGCCACGGCGGACAAGGGCGAGGAGTTCCTCACGGACATTCTCGACACCGATCCTGGCGCGCGTCGACTCGGTGAGATCGGCATTGGCACCAACTTCGGCATCCAGCGCCACACCAAGAACATCCTGTTCGATGAAAAGATGGGCGGCACGGTGCACCTGGCCATTGGCCGTGCCTACGAGTTCACGGGCGGACGCAATGAGTCGGCGGTGCACTGGGACATGATCAAGGATCTGCGTCAGGACGGCGCACTGTATCTGGATGGCGAGTTGATTCAGCAAGATGGGCGATTCTTGATTTAGGACCGTCTCGCAGCCTTCGAGATAATGTAGCTACAAGACCGAAATCAGCTCGGCCTCTGAGCCAGTTTTCGTCCCAACTGTGATACCATTGAGTGTGCAAGTTGGCAGCGCGAAACGCTCACGAATCGACCAGGTGGACTGGTCTCGCGCCAATCGCCGTCCCTTCTGATTGACCCGCCAACATGCAGCTTGACCCAACCACCCACAGGCCACGCGGCGCAACATGCGCGCCGTGGCGGCTATCAGTGTCGTCTGGCCGTCCGTTCGACCGGCCGTTTGCTTAGACAAAACATCGCGCGATCCGTGAGGTCACGCGTTCGAAGGAGTAGCGAGACGAATGGCGTATAGCGCCAAGGACATTCAGGTTCTCGAAGGCCTGGAGGCGGTCCGACGGCGTCCGGGCATGTACATCGGCAGCACCGACGCGCGCGGCCTGCACCACCTGGTCTACGAGGTCGTGGACAACAGCGTGGACGAGGCGCTGGCCGGGCGCGCCAGCGAGATCGACATCACGCTGATGCCGGGCGGACGGGTGCGGGTGCGGGACAACGGCTCCGGCATTCCGGTCGACAAGCATCCGCGGGTGGGTCGCCCCGCCGTTGAGGTGGTGCTGACCAAGCTGCACGCCGGCGGCAAGTTCGACAGCGACGCCTACAAGGTCTCCGGCGGCTTGCACGGCGTCGGCGTCTCCATCGTCAACGCGTTGTCCGAGCATCTTCAGGTCGAGGTCGAGCGCGACGGATACACCTGGACCCAGGAGTACAGACACGGGCGCCCGCTCGCCGATCTCAAGCGCGGTCGGCGGACTAAAGACCACGGCACGACGATTGAGTGGATGCCGGATCCAGAGATCTTCGAGACTCTCGACCTCGACTTCGACACCCTGGTGCAGCGCTTTCGGGAAATGGCCATTCTGGTGGCCAACACGCGCATCGATCTGCGCGACGAGCGCACCGGCGATCGCCGGACCTTCTATTTCGAGGGCGGCACCAAGTCCTTCGTCAAGCTGCTGGCCCGGCGACGCACGCCGCTGCACCCCGATCCGATCTGCATTCGGGATGAGGTTGAAACGACGAAGATCGACATCTCCTTGCAGTACTGCGACACGGTTGCCGAGCAGGTGCTGACCTTCGCCAACACGATCCGCAACATCAGCGGCGGAACGCACTTGACCGGATTCCGGACGGCCCTCACCCGCACGCTGAACGAATACGCCCGCAAGCAGGGCACGCTCAAGGACAACGACTCCAACCTGACCGGCGAGGACGTGCGCGAGGGGCTCACGGCGGTGATCAGCGTCATGATTCCCGAGCCGCAGTTCGAGGGCCAAACCAAGCACCGGCTGGGCAACAGCGAGGTGGCAGGTCACGTGCAGTCGGTGGTCAACGAGCAACTGAGCACGTTCCTGCACGAGCATCCCTCCGACGCCCGCCGCATCGTCGAGAAGACCTTGCTGGCGGCGCGTGCCCGCATCGCGGCGCAAAAGGCCCGCGATCTGGTGGTGCGCAAGGGCGCCCTCGACGGCATGGCGCTGCCCGGCAAGCTGGCCGACTGCCAGGAGCGCGACCCCGACCGCTGCGAGCTGTTCATCGTGGAAGGCGACTCAGCCGGCGGCAACGCCAAGCAAGGCCGCGATCGGCGATTCCAGGCCGTGCTGCCGCTGCGCGGCAAGATTCTGAACGTCGAAAAGGCGCGCATCGACCGGGTGCTCTCCAGCGAGGCCATCCGCAACCTGATCACGGCCGTCGGCGCGGGCGTCGGCGACGAGGTCGACCTGAGCAAGCTGCGCTACGGGCGCGTGATCGTGATGACCGATGCCGACGTCGACGGGTCGCACATCCGCACGCTGCTGCTGACGTTCTTCTTTCGCAACCTTCCGGAACTCATCGACGAGGGGCACCTCTACATCGCCCAGCCGCCCTTGTTCCGCGTGGCCAACAGCCAGCGGGAGATATACGCCTTCTCGGACGATGAGCGAGATCAAGCCCTCAAGCAGATGTCCGGCAAGGTGGCCGTGCAGCGCTACAAGGGCTTGGGCGAGATGAACGCCGATCAGCTGTGGGACACCACTATGAATCCCGAGTCGCGGCACCTCCTCAACGTCGGCGTGTCGGACGCCGAGCACGCCGATGACGTGTTCAGGCGGCTGATGGGAACGGACGTTGCCGAGCGCCGCCACTTCATCTTCAATCACGCCCACGCGGTCCGAAACCTCGACATCTAGGCGGAGGTAGCGCGCTGCATCTTGTAGCTCCCCGAATCGCGCTCGATGCGATGGGCGGCGACTACGCCCCGGCGGAGACCGTGCGCGGCGCGCTGGTGGCACAACGCGAGGCCGGAGTGACGCCACTTCTGGTGGGCGACGAAGCCGCGCTCCGGGCCCAGTTGGACGCCGAAGGCGTCGAGGCGGCGCCCTGGCAGATCGTGCACGTCCCGGAGGCCGTGGCTATGGACGAGCACGCCGTCGAGGCGGTGCGCTCGCGGCGGCCGACGTCGATCCGCAAAGCGGCCGAGATGCTGAGCGCGGACGAAGTCGACGCCGTCGTGACGATGGGCCACACCGGAGCAGCTGTCGCGGCCGGCGTGCTGATCGTAGGGCGCCTGCCGGACGTCGAGCGCCCAGGGTTGGGCGTGCTGCTGCCGGCACACGATCCGCGCCCGCTCCTGATCGACGTGGGCGCCAACGCCGAGGCGCGTCCCCGGCACCTGGTGCAATTTGCCGTGATGGGTCGCGTCTACCAGGAACGCCTGCAAGGCCTTGCGAATCCCCGGGTGGGGCTGCTGAGCATCGGTGAGGAGGAGTCCAAGGGGAACACGCTGGTGCATGAGGCTTCGGCCATGCTGGCGTCAAGCAACCTGAACTACATCGGACACCTGGACCCGGCCCACATCTTCCACGGTGAGGCCGACGTGATCGTGTGCGACGGGTTCACCGGCAACGTGGTGATCAAAACGGCGGAAGCCACGGCCGAATACGCCTTTGGCGAGTTGCGGGTCGAGATTCTGCGGCGCCGGCTGGCGAAGCTCGCGGCGCTTGGCCTGCGGCCGGCGTTTCGCGCGCTGCGGCGGCGAATCGACTATGCCGAGATCGGCGCCACGCCACTCCTCGGACTCAAGGGCCTGCTGCTGATCGGCCATGGCCGGTCCAAGGCGCCCGCCGTGACCAACGCGCTGCTGGCGGCCGATCGCGCGGTGCGCGCGCAACTGGTGCCGACCATCGCATCCGGACTGGAAGCCGCGACCGCCTAGCGCCTCGGGTCGACCGTCGGCGGGCGGTGATCCCGTACTGCCCGATGTGTCGCCTTGCCCACGGCAACCGAACCGTTCACATGCCACGATGGGGGCCACCGATGTGCCCGGTTGCTCGCCGAGTTCGCCAAGTCCGGCGGCAGCCGCTGACGTCACGGCGCCGCATGGTGCACGTTCAATGAGACCCATGACTCGCTCGAATGACCAACACTCCTTGCCGTCATTCCGGCTTTCGCGACGCCGTCTGCTGCGGGGCGGCGGCCTGGCATTGGCAGCCGGCACCGCGCAGGCCTGCGACGCGTGGTCGGTGGTGGGCAACGCCGACGACCGGTATCCGGGCGGATCGCCGTTCGCCATCGAGGCGCTGCGCGCGCGGGACTACCGCGCCGGCGACATCCGCTTGCACCGCACGCTCAACCAGCGCCCCCGCTATACGACCTACGCCATGACGTACCGCTCAGACGAACTGCTGCTCACCGGGGTGGCCACGATCCCGAATTCAGCCGGTCCGCACCCCGTCGTCGTGCTGAACCACGGGTTCACGCTTCCCGTGCAGTACCGGAGCGGGGACGGCACGCGCGCCTTGGCCACCGAGCTGACGCCGAGAGGTTTCATCACGCTGGCCAGCGACTATCGGGGCCTTGGCGGCTCCGAGGACGATTCGCGCATGAACCTCGGCGCACGGCTGGACTTCGCGATCGACGTGCTCAACCTTGTCGCCTCGATCCCCTCGCTGCCGGACGCCCAGCACGAGCGCGTGGGCATGTGGGGCCACAGCCTGGGATGCGATCTGGCGCTGCGCGCCGCCGAGGTGGACGCACGCGTGCAGCCGGTGGGCATGTGGGCGCCGCTGAGCGCGTGGGCCGAGGACTTGGTCGACTACTACCGGCTGCCCACGCTGTCGTCGTCGGAAGACCTGCGTCACGCCCTATCGCCGGGCAATTTTCTGGAATACCTGGTGGGGCCGGTGACCATCCACCAGGGTGCGGCAGACCTGGCCGTCAAGCCGCGCTGGGCGGAACGGCTGCACGAGGCGCTCGAAGAGGCGGGCGTGGCGAGCGAGCTGACCATTCATCCCGGCGTCGGGCACTACCTGACCCGGAACGCGCGCCGGGCAGTGACGGCAACGGCGGACTTCTTCGAGCGCGAGCTCCTGCAGGACGCCCAGTGACGACGCACCACGGCGACCACGGCGAAACGAGCCTGTTCGACGGCACCCGTGTGGAGAAGGTCGATGCGCGGATCGAGGCGCTGGGCGCGGTGGACGAGCTCAACTCGTGGCTGGGATTCGCTGCGGCGCAGCCGGACGTCGCCGGAGTGGGCGACCGGCTGCGCTGGGTCCAGGAGCGGCTGCTGGAGGTCGGCGCCGACCTGGCAAATCCCGGCGGCCGCGCTCGCAGCACCTCACTGTCAACAGGGTCCCTGCAGGAGTTGGATGGCTGGCTCGCCGAATACCGCGACGCGCTGCCGCCGCTGCGGCATTTCATCCTGCCCGGCGGGCACCCGCTGGCCGCCGCGCTGCAAGTGGCCCGCTCGGTGTGCCGCCGCGCCGAGCGCGGCGTGTGGCGCGTGGTGACGGATCCCGCGCCGGACGGCTCGCCGGTGTTTCTCAACCGATTGTCCGACGTGCTCTTCGAGATGGCCCGCGCCGCCAACGCCGCCTCGGGCACCCAAGACCCGCAGTGGCGCGGACGGACGGACAGCTAGAGAGTCTGCCTTCCTCCGACATCGATGAGCGTTCTTAAGGAGGGGCGTGCGAGACTCCCTGCCGCCCACCTTGCTGACGTCTGCTGAGAATCGCCCTCTTGCCCTGCTCGTCGATTGGTCCGGGAGACCCCCGCCCACCAGGCGCCGCCATGGGGCCGCAGTCGTCGAGGCTATCTGAGTTGCATCGACGCCTGAACGCGCCGAGCCTGATCGCTGGTTGAGAGCGGCAGCGGCGGTGTGTACCATCCGAAAGTCTCTAATTGAGACTATATCTCAACAAAATCCGAGAGAGGGTCCTGTATGTACACGGAGAGCAAAGTACCGGTCACCATCCTCACCGGCTTCCTCGGCTCGGGTAAGACGACCCTGCTCAATCGGATCTTGACTGAGGAGCACGGCAAGCGCATCGCCGTGGTCGAGAACGAGTTCGGGGAGGTGGGCATCGATCAGGCGCTCGTCATCAACGCTGACGAGGAAATTTTCGAGATGTCGAACGGTTGCATCTGCTGCACGGTGCGCGGAGACCTGATTCGGGTTCTCGGCAATCTCAATAAGCGCCGCGACAAATTCGACTATGTGCTGGTGGAGACCACGGGGCTGGCCGATCCCGGTCCAGTCGCTCAGACGTTCTTCATGGACGACGAGATAGATGCGGCGTACTCGCTTGACGGGATCGTCACGCTGGTCGATGCCGCCCACATCGAGCAGCAACTCGGCCGAAGCGACGAAAGCACGGAGCAAATCGCGTTTGCAGACGTCCTGGTGCTCAACAAGACGGACCTGGTCAACGGCGAGGCGCTCGACGGGCTCGAGACTCGGCTCCGAGACATGAATCGAATGGCGCGAGTCGTGCGCAGTGAGCGGGCGGACGTTTCCGTCGACACTGTCCTCAACCTCGGCGCCTTCGACCTGGATCAGGTGCTCGAGCGTCGTCCCACCTTTCTCGAGCCGGAGTATCCGTTCGAGTGGACCGGCGTCTATTCGCTCGATGTCGGCCGCTACGAACTCTGCCTCGCCGATGGACCCGATCCGGAGATGTCGCTCGTCGTCGTGTCCGAGCAGGGCACGGATGACGCCACTCTCCGTGAGCGCGCGGAGTGGTGTGTGCGGCGATACGCCGAACCCGCGGAGCTCATTCGCCCAGGCGAAGAGATTCCTTTCGGAAAGCACGCGAACCTCCGGCTCGATTCCCCAGGGTGCAAGTCGTTCGTCTTGGAAGTCGATTCGCCAATGCGGGTTGGCCTCTACGCCCAGCACCTCGCGGAGGAGTTCGATCTCCGACTGACAAACGCGGATCGCGCGGCGGTCCCCGCCGAGGTCGAGCGAATCTGGGTCGCACAGCATGAGCACGACGACGAAGTGGGCTCGATCGCGATCGAGATTGAGGGCGACGTCGATCCCGACCGGCTCAACCTGTGGCTTGGCGAGCTGCTCCGTGAACGCGGGGTGGACATCTTCCGCATGAAGGGCTTCATCAGCCTCGCGGGTGAGTCGCGTCGCTTCGTCTTCCAAGGGGTTCACATGCTCTTTGACGGCCAGCCGGATCGCGAATGGGGCGAGGCGCCCCGCCGCAATCAACTCGTATTCATCGGCCGCAACCTCGATGGGCAGAGCATGCGCCAGGGATTCGAGGCTTGTCTGGTTTGAACGTCGACGGCCCGAGGGGTGATCTTCGCCCGGGCTGGACCGCGGGGGTCGGTGACTACGCCATCGCCGGGGGCTGGACCGTTCGCGGTGAGGCGCTGGTGGTCGGTGATGCCGCGGGTGGCGTCTTCGCGTTCGACGGCAAGTCTGGCGCGACCATCTGGGCGCAGCCTGATGTCCACCAAGGCGGAGTGCTCGCGCTGGCAATCCACCCAAGCAGACCCGCGTTCGCTACGGCGGGTCAGGACGGCCGAGTCCTCGTCTGGAGCGCCGCCGATGGTCAGGTCAACCAGGCGATCGTCGTCGGAAGCGATTGGGTTGAAAACGTGGCATGGTCGCCGGACGGTCGGTGGTTGGCGGCCTCCTGCTCCCGGCAGGTTTGCACCTACGGTGCGGATGGCGTGCAAACCTGGCGGTCTCCTGATCATCCCAGCACCGTCAGCGCAATCGCGTGGTCCGGCGCCGACGAGTTGGCGACGGCCTGCTACGGCCGGGTGACGTTCTTGGACGCGTCCACTGGGGAGCTTCGCCAGCAGCTGGAGTGGATGGGCTCCCTGGTGTCGATGGTATTGAGCCCGGACGGAGATATCGTGGCCTGCGGCAGCCAGGACAACTCGGTGCACTTCTAGCGTCGCTCGACGGAGCAGGACTCCATGATGTCGGGATATCCGGCCAAGCCGTCGGCCCTGGCATTCGATGACACCGGCACCCTGTTGGCCACCGGCGGCGGGGAGGAAGTGACGGTGTGGAGCTTCCAGGGACAGGGGCCCGAAGGCACCCGGCCCGGCGTTCTGGACCTTCATGTTGAACCCGTCACGACGCTTGCCTTCGCTCCGGGCGTGAGGCGCCTGGCATCGGGGGACCGCGATGGCGCCGTGGTTGTGTGGTCGCTGCAGAAAGATGGACAAGGCGGCCCGATAGGGGCTGCGGACTTGGCGGGCGAAGTGGCGGACGTCTACTGGCGGCCAGACGGGCGCGCGCTTGCGGCGCTCGACGCGCGGGGCGGCGTGACAGCCTGGCGAATAGGACGATAGGAGGGCCGCATGGCCCGCGTCCGCGCAGGTCTGCGCGGCGATGCGGGCATCGACTTATCACGCACCAACGCAGCTGAACCGTGTCCCACCGACGATCACGAACGCGAGCCCAAGCCAGTCCTCGCTGGCAATGTGCCTTGCCGCAACGAACGCAAGCAGCACTGAGACTCTGGGCCGGCCTGAACCGGCTAGCCCCAATGCACCTTCATCCTCGTCGGTCAGTCCCCTAGGCGTCGGATGCGGGGGTCCAACAGGTCCCGCAGGCCGTCACCCAGCAGATTGAACCCCAACACCGCCACAAAGATGGCCGCTCCCGGCAGCAGCAGGAGATGCGGCGCGGTTTGCAGGTGCGGGCGGGCGTCGCTGAGCATGGCGCCCCACTCCGGTGTGGGCGGCTGCGCCCCCAGCCCCAGGAAGCTGAGACCGGCGATTCCCAGGATGATCCAGCCGACATCCAGGGAGGCGAGCACGACGATTGGGCCGACGATGTTTGGCGCGATGTGCCGGAGGATGATGCGCGGGTTACTGGCCCCAGCGGCCCGTGCCGCCGTCACGTACCCCATTTGTCGCTCCCCCAGGGTGATCCCGCGAATAATGCGGGCGTGGCCCACCCACCACACGGCGCCAACTGCCAGCAGCAGGTTGAGCAGACCGGGACCCAAGACTCCCGCCACGGCCAGCGCCAAGATCAGCGAAGGAAAGGCCAACAGCAGGTCCACGACCCCCATCAGCGCCGTGTCCGGCCAGCCGCCGTAGTATCCGGACAGCATGCCCACGGTCACGGCGACGGTCATGCTGAGGATCAGGGTTGCCGCGGCAGCCAGCAGCGTGGTGCGCGCGCCGTGGATCATTCGGCTGAAGGTGTCCCGACCCAGATGATCGGTGCCCAACGGGTGCTCCGGCGACGGAGCGAGCAACCGTTTGGGCAGGTTGATTTCGGTTGGATCAGCCAGCGGGCTCCAGGGCGCCAACAATCCCGCCGTCAGCAGGGACACCACCAGAAAAAGCCCCAGGGCGGTCCCCGGCTCCCGCAGCAGCGAAATCCACTGTCTGCGGCGGCGCGGACCGGTGATGGCCGGCCGGTGGGGAAGTCGTACCCCAGCGCGTCCAGCATTCGTCGTCATCGGCCGCTACGCATTGCCCCGTTCGAAGCGCAGGCGCGGGTTCGCGAGGCGCAGGGCAATGTCAGCCGCAAGGTTGGCCAGCAGCACTACTACGGCAAGGTAGGTTACGAACCCCTGTACCACCGGGTAGTCCCGGGTCAGGGCCGCGCCCACGATCAACTGCCCCAAGCCCGGCCAGGTGAATATCGTCTCAATGATGACGGCGCCGCCGAGAAGGTGCGCCACCATTACCCCAGTCGCTCCAATGGCCGGCAGCAGCGCGTTGCGCAGGGCATGCCCCACGATTACGGCCTGTTCAGACAGCCCCTTGGCCCGCGCCGTGCGGATGTAGTCCTGCCCCAGGACTTCCAGAATGCTGGCGCGTATCAGCCGCGTCAGCTGAGCCATCGGGGCTAGCGACAGGGCGATGGCCGGAAGCACGATTTGAGCAGCCGAACCGTAGCCCACGGCGGGCAACCAGGACAGTTTCACCGCGAACAGAATGATCAGCCCGAAGGCCAAGGCGTAGGACGGCGCCGCCGCGCCCACCAGCGCCGCCAAGCGTACGATGACATCCAGGGCGCCGCCCCGTCGCCGGGCGGACAGAACGCCCATGGGCACGGCGAGCAGGAGCGCCAGGCCCAAAGCAGCCGCCGTGAGCAAGGCCGTTGGGACCGTGCAGCGCGCCAACTGGGCGGCCACGGGCTGTTCCGTCAGGTAGGAGCGGCCCATGTCGCCCCCTAGCGCCCGGGACATCCAGCTAACGTATTGCGCCGGGAGGGGAGCGTCGAGACCAAGTTCGGCACGCATGGCAGACACGGCGGCCGGGCTGGGCATCTGGCCGGGGTTGCGCTGGTGCAGCACGGTCTCGGCAGGATCGCCCGGCGCCAGATTCAGCAGCGCGAAGCTGACCGCCGAGATTCCGAGGAGCAGCAGCGGCAGCGTGACCAACCGTCGGGCCACGTATGCTCCCATGCCGGAGAGGCTCTTGGCGCCCCCGCTATCCCGCTACCTCGCTCACGCTTTCAGACCGATGCGATGGTCGAAGAAATAGAGATTGGCCGGGTGCGGCTCGAAATCGGTGACCCGCTTGCTGACACCGTAGACCAGGTAGGGGTGCGCCACCGGCAGGAGCGCGGTTTCGGATGCAACAACATCCAGCGCCCGGCAGGCAATTTCCTGGCGTTGCTGGGTGTCGGCCACGCTCGATGCGCTGCTGATGATGTTCTCCAGCTCGGCGCTGTGGAAGTGGCCGTAGTTGTTGGCGCCGCTACCGGAGGCGTCGGCGCTGACCCCGACAAACTTGCCGATGTTCTGGATGGGGTCTCCAGCCTCCACCACGTTGTTGTACCACCCGAAGAGATCCCAGCCGGGATCCTTCACAACCGACCATTCGGTGATCAGCACCTCGGCCTTGATGCCCACGTCGGCCAGCATGGCCTGGGCGGCTTCGGCCATGACGGGCAGCTGGAACCGCTCGGGGTAACCGCCGATGACGATTTCCAGAGGACTGCCGTCTTTGTCCACAAACCCGTCGTCGTCGGTGTCGACGTAGCCGGCCTCGGTCAGTAGTTCGCGGGCCTGAGCAGGGTCGAAACCCGGGGTGGTGACGCCGGGGCAGGACGCGAGGGCATCGGGCAACAGGAAGTCGGCAAATGACCCGGATCCGGCAGGCGCAATCAGCCCCGCGATGCTCTCGCGATCAATGGCAAGGCTCACCGCCCGGCGCACCAGAGGATCGGACAGCGCCGGCCGCTCGAAGTTGACCCACCAGATCACCGCCGCGGCGCCTATTCCGGCGGTACGACTCTCCAATTCGGGATGGGCGTCTATAGTCTGGGCCCCTTCCGGGGATATGTTGACGGCAACGTCGATGTCGCCGGCCTGCAGGGCCAGTTCCCTGCTGTTGGTGTCCGGAATGGCGAAGTGTTCGATGCCGGCCAGCGGCGGAGCACCGCCCCAGTAATCGTCATTGGCAACGCTGCTGAGGCGTTCCTTCTGGATGTACTCGGTGGGAATGTAAGGCCCCGTCAGGGCGCGGGCCTGCAGAAAGTTGTCCTCGCCGGCGGCGTCGGCAGCCGCGGCATCGGTAATGGCCACCGCCGGATTGGTCAGCAGGCCGGGCAGCGTGGGTCGAGGCTCCAGCGTGGTGATGGTGATGGTCTGCTCGTCGTTCACCGCGATGCTCTCGATCCCCAGCGCGTTCGCGGACGCTTCCGATAGCCGGATCGTTCGTTCCAGCGACGCCTTCACCGCTTCCGCATCCATCACCGCGCCGTTGTGGAACCTCACGCCGGACCGCAGGTCGATTCGCCAAGCTAACGGGTCCACGTCCGTGGCTGCCGTCGCCAGCCATGGCACCGGCCTGAAATTGGTGGGAGACAGGCGGAAGAGGTTTTCGGACATCCCGGATTGACTGGCAACCCAACCGCCCCGCACCGGGTCCAGCGGGCTGTCAAGCCAGATGACGCCGGCCTTCAGGGTGGGACGTGCCGCATCGACGCTGGCGCCCACCGAAGCTTCTTCGGCCTTGGCGGTCGGAGCTGTCGGCTGTCGAGCTGTTTCGGCTGCTGGAGAAGGCTTGTGCGGAGCCGTGGTTGCTGCCGGGGGCGGCGGCGCTGCCGTCGGCGAGGTGGCCGCGGAAGTCACGGGCGCCGATGTTGCAGCCGCTGCCGGACTGTCGGCGGTCTCCCCGCAGGCCACGGCCAGTGGCAGAGCCAGAGCCGCCACGAGCGTAAGCGCCATTCGTCGAATCATCTCCTACTCACCCTTCGTGTTATTGAGATGTTATCTCAATAAGGAGCCTGTCACACGGGGAGGGTCGGCGCAAGTCACTGTGGCAAGTGAGCCGGTGCAGCTATGAGAGCAGTCTCACCAGGAACGGCGAGCGCCCCTCGTTCTGTCAGCCGGCGTTCGCCAGCTTGGAGTTCACGGAGAAGAGTTAGGAAGACCCGGCGCGAGGCGCGCTCGTCCAGCGCGTGGCCTTGCCGGCGCCCTGAGCCAGTGGCGCCCCGTGCCGGACGTTGCCATGCTTCAGGCGCTCGGCCTCTCTTGGTGCAACGTCACGGCGGCGGACGCGGCCTTCTCCGCGCACATCACGCCGGGGTCGCCCCATCCCGCCAGTTCAACCCCGGAGCGCGCCGACTATTCCAACTGCTTGATCGGCTGGCGACGCGCCAGAGGTTGCCGGTTCGGTGTGCCGCCACAGCGCCGAATGTGAACCGATGTATGATCTCGGCCTAAATGCGCAGGAGGCGAGGCTCAACCAGTGATTACGCAGCGCCTAGACGAACATATTCCACATTGGCTTCGCAATATCTTCAGCTTTCCGAATCCGGTCAACGAAGTAGCTGCAAGAATCGTAGCCGGAATGGTAGTCATCCTGTCCATTGCTGTATTGGTAACCGGTCAGTGGTGGCTGATGTTCATTCTTGCGTATGGCTTTCTGGCGAGAGTAGCCACCGGCCCTACGCTTAGCCCAATGGGCCTGCTGGCGACCAGGGTGATCGCGCCGCGGATCGCCAAAGAGCGGCTAGTCCCCGGGCCGCCCAAGCGCTTTGCGCAAACGGTGGGGCTTATTTTCTCCATCACCGCGCTGGTGCTGCACTTCGCCGCCGGATTGTCGGTGGCGGCCGGCGCCGTATTGGCCGTGCTGACCGTGTTTGCCGCGCTTGAGTCATTTCTGGGTTTCTGCGCCGGATGCTTTGTGTTCAACTACATGATTCGCTGGGGGTTGGTGCCGAAGTCGGTCTGCGAGGAATGCCTCAAGTTTGACTCGACGCGGACATAGGCGGCTCTTCGACCACCGGCTCACTCGCTCCGTATCGCACGAGCATTGGCGGGGCGCATCGCGGTTTGACAGCCTAAATCGATCCGCGCTGCCCTTCGGCGTGACCGAGCTCCTCGAGCAACGGCCGCGGCGGGAAGAGGCAGGTGACGTCGGTGGCCTGTCGTTGAGGCCAGGGCTGTTCAGCTTCTACCGCCGCAAGACTTTCGTCTAGAGGCGTTGCGCCCCGGAGAGGGAAGCCATACTGCGATCCAACGTCAGGGTCTCCAAGCCGGCTTGGGAATAGTCATTGACGATCAGTCGGTCGAAGAGGCCGGGATCGCCCGTCGCCGAGAGGGCTTCGAGCACGGCTGGGCCGTTCAGGGGAGCGACGAGACCGCTGGTCAGCGCATCCAGAAGCCCGGATCGGGCGTCGGCACTGGCGACGCCGTAGTGGTGCATGAGTGCCGCGAAGGCCTCGCCGATGGCCTGATTGGATGCGAAGACCTCACATCCCCGCTCCTCAATCAGGCCGCCAAGCCGGCTCACGCAGCGCTCGAAGTCCTCTTGCGGTTCTCTCGCGACCAACCTGACCAAGATCGAAGTGTCAACTCCGGAGCGAAGGGCCATGCCCTTGCTCCCTTTGGTCCCTGAACTTGCGGATATCGAAGGGCGGAGTTCCGGGCTTTATCTTGTCGCTGAGGGTTCCTAGCTTGGAATAGTCGATCCGTTTTGGGCGTAGGGTGAACCCATCGGGTCCCTCCAGCAGCTCCAGCCGGTCCCCTGGCCCCACGCCAAGTTCGTCCAGTACGCGCTTGGGAAAGGTGACCTGACGCTTCGAGGTGATCTTGACGAGCATGGCAGCCTCCTTACGTTCATGATATTCGGGTAAGGCAGGCGGGGCAACTGGCGTAATCGTGCGGGGCGTCCACGTTGAACAACCCGGGCGCGCAGGTGATCTGCGGCGCCTGCGCCCAGCGGCGGCGTCCGGCAGGTCGGCGACGGCTTTCTTCAACCGCGGAGGCGTACTCGTCGCATGACTCGATGACTGGTAGGGCATGCGGGATTCGAACCCGCGATCTCCGCCTTGAGAGGGCGGTGTCCTAGGCCGCTAGACGAATGCCCCATGCGGCGTTGCGCCGCCCGCCATGCTACCGAAACGGCAATGCACGGTGCAGCCGCGTAGAATCGACGGACGTAGGTCACCGTGCTTGCTGGGGCCTGCACCCTCACCCTAACCCTCTCCCGTCAAGGGAGAGGGGATCGGACCAAATTCGCTAGCCTCATCAGCAGCGGCCGGGATTCGCAGGAGGACCGCCACGCCTAGCCAGACGAGCACAGATGTTTGACACGCTGACCGAGCGGTTGGGGGGCGTGTTTGAGCGCCTGGGGCGCCGCGGGCGGCTTTCCGAGAAGGATGTCACCGCCGCCCTGCGCGAGGTGCGCATGGCGCTGCTCGAGGCCGACGTCAACTTCAAGGTGGCGCGGGATCTGGTGGCGGGCATCCGCGAGCGCGCCGTGGGCGCCGAGGTCCTCGAGAGCGTCACGCCCGCGCAGCAGGTCATCAAGATCGTCAACGATCAGCTGGTCGAGCTTCTGGGCACCGAAGCGGTGCCGCTGGCGACCGCCTCGACCCCGCCCACGGTCGTGATGCTGGTGGGTCTGCAGGGATCGGGCAAGACCACGACGGCGGCCAAGCTGGCGCTGGGCGCCAAGGGACGCGGCGGCACGCCGCTGCTGGTGGCCGCGGACACGCAGCGTCCCGCCGCGATTGACCAGCTCGTCACGCTGGCTGGGCAGGTTGATCTGCCGGTCCACGAGGAGGGCACCCGGCCCGCGCCGCTGGATATCGCCGTCAACGGCGTGACTCGCGCGCAAGCCGAAGGCCACAGTCACGTGATCCTCGACACCGCCGGCCGCCTGCAGGTGGACGACGCGCTGATGGACGAGATCGGGCGCATCTCGAAGCGCATCAAGCCCGACGAGACGCTGTTGGTCGCCGACTCCACCACGGGCCAGGAGGCGGTGGCCGTGGCCGAGGCATTCCATGCCCGCAGCCCGCTCACGGGACTGATCCTGACGAAGCTCGACGGCGACGCGAGGGGCGGCGCGGCGCTGTCAGTGCGAGCCGTGACCGGTGTGCCGATCAAGTTCGTCGGCACGGGTGAGGCCATCGAACCGCTGGAGACGTTCCATCCCGACCGCATGGCCTCACGAATCCTGGGGATGGGCGACGTGCTGTCGCTGGTCGAGCGGGCCGAGCAGGTCATCGACGAGCGCCAGGCCAAGGAGATGCAGCGCAAGATGCGCGAGGCCTCCTTTGGGCTGGACGATTTCCTGGATCAGCTGGAGCAGGTGAAGAAGATGGGGTCGCTGAGCCAGGTGATGAGCATGCTGCCGGGCATGAGCGGCGCGCTGAACGATCCGGAGGTTCGGCAGGCGGTTGAGGGCGAGGGACTGCGCCGATTCGAGGCGATCATCCTCTCCATGACGCCCCAGGAACGCGCGTCGCCGGACATCATCACGGGCCGTCGGCGGCGGCGCATCGCGGCTGGCAGCGGCACGTCGGTGCAGGACGTGAACCAGCTGCTCAAGCAGTTCAAGCAAGCCCGCCAGATGATGCAGATGATGAGCAGCGGCAAGATGCCGGCCGGTCTCAAGGGGTTGTTTGGAGGCTAGGCGAGCGCCGGCGCGTCGCCGGCAAGCTCGTGGTCGCGCCAGTCGGTCACGAACATGTGGCCGGGGGCATGGGTGATCATCAGTGGCGGACGCGAGGCCTGCGCCACGGCCTGGGGCGTGACGCCGCACGCCCAGAAGACCGGCACTTCGTCTCGGCGCATCTCGACCGGATCGCCCCAATCCGGCGCCGCGATATCGGCAATACCCAGCGCCGCTGGGTCACCGGCGTGCACGGGCGCCCCGTGCACGCGCGGGTAGCGGGCCGAGATTTCGTGGGCTTCGTCCACTCGATCGGCCGGGATGGGGCGCATGCTCACGACCATGGGACCGGCGAACGGTCCGACGGGCGTGCAGTCGACCGAGGTGCGGAACATCGGCACGATCACATCCTGCTCAAGGTGGCGTAGAGGGATTCCGGCGTCATGCAGCGCGGCCTCGAACGTGAAGCTGCAGCCGAGCAGAAACCCCACCAAGTCGTCGCGCCAGTGCGCCAGCGAATCGGTGGGCTCCCCGCCGCGCGCCTCTCCGTCAACGTATACGCGGTAGCGCGGGGCGTCGCGGCGGATGTCGGCACCGGGAGCGAATCGAAGCGGCTCGGCATCGCCAACCGCGGTGCGCTCCAGCAGCGGGCACGGTTGTGGATTGGCGATGCAAAAGGCCTCGAAGTCGTCGGCCAGTGCCGCCGGCAGCATGACCAGGTTGGCCTGGACGTAGCCCGGGGCCAGACCGGCGGTGGTCGCGGTCCACGAGCCATCGCGGCACGCCGCCCGCACGGCCGCGCCGGTTTCGAGTCGTTCCGTGATCGCCATGCCCGCGTCCGTGGCCGATTTCCCCCTCATCCTAACCTTCTCCCACCAGGGGAGAAGGGACCGGACCGCCCCTACCTGCGGCCTATTGCAATCGACGGGACCGGGTCTAAGGTTCTGCGCGATGCCAAGCCTCGAGCGCGCCGATGGCTTCGTGCGGACTGGATTCCGGCTTCCGCCGGAATGACGGAGGAGTCACGCGAAGGCCTCGCGACGTGAGACGGGACTGGACGCTCCTCGCACGTTGGTGAAAACGGTCGACGGGACCGGGTTATGCCGCGCCTGAGGCTCCTCGGCAGCGTTCGACGATCTCCCGCAGCCGATCAAGCATCTGCGCGTTGACCTGGTGCGAGTGGCCGTCGACCATGGCGGAGTTCGAGCGGGACATGCCGTCCACCGCGCCGGCCGCCACCAGCCGCTCGATCCAGGCCGCCTCGGTGGCGCCGTCGGGCAGCGTGTCGCGCCCGGTCACGATATCCAGCATGGCGACGAGGCCGTAGGCGCCCCAGTTGCTGACCTCGGCCAGCAGCAGGTGCGACGCGCGGGTCACGCTGACGCCGGGAATGAGGCCTTTGGCCTGGAGGTAGGGCGCGATGGCGCCCATGCCGATCTCGTTGCCGCCGTCGCCGACCGCCACCGAGAGTGGCGCGCGCATCAGCGGGTCCAGCGCGGCGGCGATGCCGGTAATGTCCTCGCCGCGCATGGTCAATCGACGCCCGTCCGCCGTGGTACCCGGCCGCTCGATCGCCACCACCAGATCGGGCGCGTACTCACGGCGCAACGCTTCGCATGCCTCCTCGGCGCCGCGTTCGGTGCACGGGGCGGCAATGACCGGGCCGACATCGGCAAGCAGCGCATCCACCACGGGTACCGTGGTGTCGCAGGCCACCGTGACCACGTCCCACCCCAGCGCGGAAAGCGTCAGGCCGACCGCCATCGCTCCGGGAGGTCCGTCGGTCTCTCCAATCCCGCCGACTGGAAATCCGGTCAGGAGCATGGCCTGGGCGGGCGGGCGATCCGCGATGGCTACGGCTGCCCGGGCATAGGCGTCCTCCGGAAGAAGGCCACGACAAGCGCCTAGTCCACGGCTGTCCGTCGGGAAAACAGCATCGGCGATTTCAACGGCAACAGCGGCACGGCGATTCTGGCTCGTCGTCATTCAGGTGGATTCTCAATCGTCGGTCCGGGGAGCATACGCGACGCGGGTTGGCGTTTGGCGACGCACTTTTTCAGGTTCCGCCAATGACGCCGAACGCGGCCAAGCCGCCGAGGAAGAGCACGGTGCCGGAAAGCGCCACGAGAGCCTCGGTGCGGGCGATCCCCCGAGGCAGCAGGGCCATGACCCCCATGTTCACCGCCGCATGTATGGGTATGAGGGCGATCACCAGCAGCGGCCACCGCGCGACGAGCAGCGTGAAGCCAATGTGCGCGGCGCCGGCGAACAGCCGCTCGACGACGCCCCAGGCGGGCGCGATCTCGCGGTCGAGACCCATCGCGGCGAGCTCTTGTCGCGCCTCCAGCGCCTTGGGGTCGTCACGCCGCAGGAGCGCGAGCCGGACGAATCCGACCTGGATCCCGTAGACGGCCTCGATCGCCGCCCAGCCGGCCCCGACGGCGTAGGCCGTCGCGAAATCCTGGCTGGCCGCGAGCACGACGCCCAGCCGCACCAACTCTTCGGTCGGCCCCGCCAGTGCGGGCGTCCAGCGGCGCATGACGTCCACGCCGGCGCCGAGTCTCCGCAGACCCAGGACGACCGGCAGGCGCAGCACCAGCGCCAGCACCCATCCCAGCGCCCCTGCTCCGAACCAGCCCCACGGCACGTCATAGCCCAGCCAGACAGGAACAGAGACCAGCGCGGCGGTTGCGGCGAGGGCGCCTGCGCCGCCCGCCGCGTGCCCCAGAATCCCCCGCAACGGCGTCCGGCTTGTCATGCGCGCGGCCCGCGAGCGGAGTCCTCGTCTGCTGACCAGTTCAGTCGGGCCGCCGCACTACAGATCGAGGTTCACCGGCTCCCACTGGCGCGACTTGGCGCTGCGGTAGGCCGCGTCGATCACCATGTTGGCGATATAGCCGTCGACGAAGTCCTCGTCGGACGGCTTGCCCCGGCTCAGGGCCTCGACGAAGTGGAACATCTGGCCGTGGTAGCCGTACTGCCATGCTTCATCGGCCTGCGGGAAGGTCCAGCCGGTGTCGGAGTCGGCCTTTTCCTGCACGTAGCCGATGGAGTTGAGGCTGAAGGCCCGAATCGGCGTGCCGTGGGTGGAGTTGATGTGGATCAGCCCGTCGGTGCCGTAGACCTCCGTGCGCACGTCCATGCCGCCGTGATTGCTCCAGCCGGCCTCGACCTGGCCGAGGCTGTCGTTCTCGAAGCGGACAAGCGCGATGGCGTTGTCCTCGAAGGGCACGTCGTGTTCCAGGGTGTCGGCCCAGCAGAACACCTCCTTCGGCATCACGTCCTTGCCGACGAAGATGCGGCACGCGGCCACGGCGTGAATGCCCATGCCCAGGAGCGGGCCGCCGCCGCTCTTTTCCACGTCCCAGGCATAGCTGGCGTGGGAGCCCGTGTGGGCCTCGCGCGCGCGGACGATGAGCACCTTGCCGATGGCGCCATCCTCCACCGCCTGCCGCGCCCGCAGCACGTCGGGCATGAAAGCCTCGGTCTCGGCGTAGCCATGCCACACGCCGTGCTCGCGCACCGCGTCGAGGATGGTCTTGGCCTCGGGCCCGTTGCGACCGAGCGGCTTGGTGCAGACGACGGCCTTGCCAGCTTCAGCGGCGGCAATGCAGGCGGGCGCGTGGGCGTCGTTCGGCAAACCGACCGCGACCAGGTCGACGTCGTCACGCGCGACGGCCGCATGCATGTCGGTGGTCCACTCGGGAATGCCCCACTCGCCCGCAAACTTCGAGGCCCGCGCCTCACTGCGCGAGAAGTTCACCACGACCTCTTGGCCCGGCACGTAGCGCAGCGCGCGCATGAAGAAGTCACACACGAAGCCGCTGCCGAGCATGGCGATGCGAATCATTTGGACGCTCCCTCTTTTGGAAACCTTTGCATGAGTGGTCGATGTCCCGCGCGCAAGCCTCGGATGACCCTCACCCTAACCCTCTCCCTTCAAGGGAGAGGGGACCGGACCGGCTCTCCGAATCTCCGCTGGAGTGATTGCGCATCGGTCCCCCTTTGGGTTTATGAACCTCCGGCGCCAAACATCAGCGCCAGCATGCCGAAGTCGACGAGCAATACAAGCAGGGCAATGGGAATGCCGGCGCGCGCGTAGTCACGCGGGCGAAAGTTCCCCGGTCCCATGACGAGCAGATTGACCGGGTGCGCGTAGGCGGTGATAAATCCCGTTGAGGCCGCCAGCGCCACACCCATGGCAAACATGCGGTGGTCGGCGCCGACAAGGGCCGCGGCGCTGAGCGCCACCGGCGCCATCAGCACCGCGGTGACGTGGTTCCCGAGCACGTGGGTGAACATGGCGGTAAGCAAGAGCATGCTGGCGAGCAGCATCCAGGGACCGCCGTCGCCGAGCGACTCGGCCAGCGACTCCCCGACCAGCGCCGCGGCGCCGCTCTGTCGCATGGCCTCGGCCAGGGTCAGCATGCCGCCGATGACCACGATCGCGCGCCAGTCGACGGCGGCCAGCGTCTCCCGGCCGCGAACGCAGCCGGTGGCGACCATGGCCACCGCCGCCGCCAGCGCCACGATGGCCACCGGCGCGAGTTGCAACATGAGCGCGGCGGCGAATCCGGCCACGATGGCGATCGCAATGGGCGCCTGTCGCGGACGCAGCGTAAGGCCCACGCGCTCGGTCACGACTACGAAGTCTGGGTCGTCGCTTAGCTCCGCGATTCGCGGCAGCGGTCCGAGCACCAGCAACGCATCGCCGACGCGCAACGGCATGTCATGGAGGTGGGTGCGCCGGGGCGCCCCGTCTCGCCAGATGCCCACGACGCTCAATCCGTAGCGATCCCGGAAGTTGAGCGAGGGCACCGTCTCACCCACCAGGGTGCTGCGCGGGGCCAGCGACGCCTCGGCAAACTCCACGTTTTCAGTCTGCAGCGCGGCGGCGCCCAGGGTCGATGGGCGTGGCTCGGGCAGCGCGAAACGCTCGCGCAGCCGGACGATGTCACGGTTGCGGGCGCTCATGACCAGTACGTCGCGCGCGTTCAGCGTCATTTCAGGCGCCGGCGCGATGTCCGTGCGGCCCTGCCGCTGGATGGCCACGATGGAGATGCCGAAGTCGGTGCGGATGCCGCTCTCGCGCAAGGTGAGCCCCACGAGCGGGCTGGCGGGCGGAATGGCAACTTCGTATAGGCGTTCTTCGAGCCGATAGGGCACGTGGTCTTCGCGCGCCCGCGGAAGCAATGCATCACCGGCGGCGCCTGACGCATGCCGCGGCAATATCCGGTGCCGCCCGAACACCAGCGCCAGAATTCCGGCAACCAAAATCGCCGCTCCGAACGGCGTGAAATCCAGCAGGCCGAACGGCTCGATCCCTTCCTGGACGACCACGCTGTTCACCAGCAGATTCGACGGCGTTCCCACCAGGGTGAGCACGCTGCCAAGCAGGGTGGCGTATGACAGCGGTAGCAATACGCGGGAAATCGGGATCTTGAGCTCGCGCGCGGCGGCCACCGCGGCTGGCAGGAGCACGCCGCCTGCGGCAATCGCGTTCATGAAGCCCGAGAGCAGGGCGGCGGCGAGCACCGTGAAGGCGATCAGCCGCGCCTCGCTGTTCCCGGCGAGCCGCCCGATCAAACGTCCCATCCAGTGCGCCACGCCGGTGTTCGCGAGGCCGGCGCTCATCACCATCACCGCGCCGATCGTCACGACCGCGCTGTTGGAGAACCCGCGCAGGGCCGCCTCCAAGTCGATTGCGCGACCAAGGAACAGGACCAGCAGCACGCCGATGGCCGTCACTTCGAACGGCACGCGTCCGCTGGCCAGGGCCACCACCGCAATAGCCACGACCACCAGCACGAACACGATCTCGCCGGTCATCCGAATGCCGCGCGCCGCATCCGGTGGCTAGCCCTCGTCCTCTTCCGGTGGGAGCAGCGTGGCGGCTCCCTCAACGTAGGTCGGATAGCGCAGCTCGACGCCAAGCTCCTCGCGCACCTTGGCGTTCGAGGTTGGGTAGGAGCCGGTCACCAGGCCGAACAGGCTGGAGGAGATCGAGGCCTTGGTGCGCGTCAGGCGAGTGAAGCCCTCGTGCAGCTTCACCAAACCCTGCACCAAGTGCTTGGGCGACGACCGCGGCGGACGCGCTCCGGATTGCGCGGCCAGGTAGCGCAGATACTCGCCGGCCGGGGCCGGGTGGTCGTCCACCGCCAGGTACACCTCGCCGGAGCGCCCCCGGAGCGCGACGGCCTCGAGAATCGCGGCAGCGTCCTCCACGTGGATGCGGCTGGTCGGGTGCTTGCCGCCGCCGATGAGCCGCAGGTTGCCGCCCCGTAGCGACTCAAGGGTTCCACCGTCAGGGCCATACACCGTCCCCGCCCGCACGACGCGCGCCGGAAGCCCCTCCGTTTCGTGCTGTTCCTGGAGGTATTGCTCCGTTTCGAGATTGAGCCGCCCCAGCACGGTATTTGGCGCCGGTGGCGATGTTTCGGTCAGCGTGTCCCGAGACCCTGCGCCAAACACGGCCATGGTGCTGCCGTAAACGAACGACGCGATATCGGTTCCACTCAGGGCCTCGACGACGTTCATCACGCCGCGGATGGTGCGCCGCTCCATGTCGTCCTCGCTGTCCGAGACACTGCGCATCACGTAGAAGACGTGATCGCCGTCCCGGCCGAGGTCTTCCAGCTCGTCCGGGTCGCCCACGTCGGCGAGCTCGATCGTGACGCCAAGTTCATCGAGCTCGGGGGCCGCGTCTTCGTGCTCGTCGATGCCGCGGACATCCCATCCCGCAGCCGCCAGCCGGCGCGCCAGGGCGCTGCCGGTGAAGCCGGTGATGCCGATGATGAGCCCGTTGGGCATGCGTTGCGACCGGGTGGTCAGGGCGTCTACATCGTGACGCTACGCCTCGCGCCCGTGCAAGCCACGCGGAGTCGCTAGGCTATTGCTATGGAATTCCCCTCCGGCCGCCTGAGCATTGGCGTGATATTCGGCGGACGCTCCGGCGAGCATGAGGTGTCGCTGCGGTCGGCGGCCTTTGTGATGGATTCCCTCGACCGCGCCAAGTACGACGTGGTGCCAATCGGCATTGGCAAACAGGGCGAGTGGCTGCTAGACGCCGATCCAATGCGCCAGCTCAGCGCGGCGCCCGCCGCCGACTCCGGCGCGTCGCTGCCGGTCACGCTGCCGACGGCGCATCTCCCCGCCTCGGGACGGGCGTCGGTTGGGGCGCTCGACGTGGTGTTTCCGGTACTTCACGGCACCTACGGTGAAGACGGCACGGTGCAGGGGCTGCTGGAGCTTGCCGACCTGCCCTACGTGGGCTCGGGCGTCACGGGCTCGGCCGTGGCGATGGACAAGGGCGTGGCGAAGGCGGTCTTGCGTGACCACGGTCTCTCGGTGGGTCTCTGGCACGTCGTGACCGTGTCGGCGTGGCGGGCCGACCCAGCGGCCGTGCGGGCGGAGATCGAGGCGCAGCTGACCTATCCGCTCTTCACCAAGCCCTGCAACCTGGGGAGCAGCGTGGGCGTGTCCAAGGTCCACAACGCCGGTGAACTCGACGACGCCATGGCCGCCGCGGCCGAATTCGACCGCCGCATCATCATCGAGCAGGGCGTCCCGAACGCGCGTGAGATCGAGGTCAGCATCCTCGGCAACGATCAACCCGAGGCGTCGGTATGCGGGGAAATCGTCCCGGCGACCGAGTTTTACGACTACGCCGCGAAGTACGAGGACGACCGGTCACAGGCCATCGTCCCGGCCGAGCTGCCACCGCAGCTGGCCGATCGCATTCGCGGGGACGCCGTGCGGGCGTTTCGCGCCCTGGACTGCGCCGGCTATGCGCGGGTGGATTTTCTGGTCGACGCCGAGACGCTGGCGCCGACCATAGGCGAGATCAACACCATTCCCGGCTTCACCGAGATCAGCATGTATCCCAAGCTATGGGAAGCCAGCGGCGTGCCCGCGCGGGAGCTCATGGACCGGCTGATCCGGCTGGCGCTCGAGCGCCACCAGGAACGTCGAAGCCTGCGGACGTCCTACACGTAGGCGGTCGGGGCTAGAGGCCGGTCTTCTCGCGCAGCTTGGCCACCGTAAAGCCCGGCTGCTGCGCAAATTCCTTGCGCCCGGCCTCGTAGTCCAGCACATTGCGCGCCGCTTCCGCGAGCTCGCCCGCCACTTCGTCCGGGATGACCACCACGCCGTTTTCATCGGCGTGTACGAGATCGCCCATCTTGATGGGCGTGCCGTCGATGATCACCGGATCGCCCGGCTCCAAGCTCACCGAGGTGCCGTGCGACACGGTGACGCCGCGGGCGAAGTATTGGACGCCAATCTCGCGCACCTCGGAGAGGTCGCGCACGCACCCATCGGTGACGACGGCCACGCCGCCCAGCGCCTTGAAAATGGTGGCCATGACGTCGCCGAAATGGCAGGACTTGGCCGGGTTGTTTCCCGAGTCCTGGATCACCAGGATCGTTGGGCTCGGTGAGCGCTCCACCAGCTCCCACAGATCCATCTGCCCCGACGGATTGCGGCGGCGTCCGTGGGTCGTGCTATCGCCCTTCACGGTCACCGCGTAGCCCACCACGGCCTCGCCGATCTCCGGGAATAGGCAACGCACGTCGCTGCCGAGGTATCCCTCGGTCCGGTCGCGGACGTTGAACTCTTCGATCGCGTTGGCGATCGTGGCTGAATCGATCTGGCGCAGCTCTTCGAGCTGTTCGGGCGTCAAGTTGACGGCCAAGGCTCACCTCGTGGCGTCCTTCACACACGCGGGGCAAACCGTAGCACGGTGTAGCCAAGGACCTGACCCGTTCGTGGTGAGCCCTTCGGCAGGCTCAGTCGAACCACGCCCTTCGACAAGGTCAGGGCGAACGGAACCATGGCGGTCGCCGGGGAAAGTGACAGTGCTCCCGACGCATGTCCACGACCCGTGTGAGTGCGCTCAGCCGAGCTCCTGCGATCGGCGGTAGGCCGCGGTCACGGCGGCGAGGAACGCCGCGCGCAGGTCTCGCTCCTCGAATGCGTCGAGCGCGGCGGCCGTGGTGCCGCCGGGCGAGGTGACGGCATGCCGCAGGGCCTCGGCGCTCATGTCGCCGGCGTTCCACAGCTCGGCGGATCCGATGAGGGTTTCCCGAACGAGCGTTGTGGCGATCTCCCGGTCGAGCCCGACGGCGACGGCGGCGTCGACCCACGCCTCGGCGACCAGGTAGACATAGGCGGGGCCGCTGCCGTGCACCGCCGTCGCGGCGTCCAGCATGTCTTCGGCGTGGACCTCGATCTCGGCGCCAAACGATCCCAGGATCTGTCGGGTGCGACGGCGGTCGGCGTCGTCAACGCCGCTGCCCGCCATCCAGACCGTCATGCCGCGGCCGATCTGGGCCGGCGTGTTGGGCATCGCGCGAACGAGGCGCGAGGCGCCCAGCGCGGATTCCATGGTTTCCAGGCGCACCCCGGCCATGATCGAAATCACCAATTGCAACGGCGCCAGCGCGGGGGCGAGGACAGCCGCCACCGTGGCGAAGGACTGCGGCTTCACGGCGAGAACCAGCGCCTGCGCGCCCGTCACGTCGTGCGGCAATCCCTCGCCAGCGGTTGCGCCGGTCGCCGCGACGACGGCATCGCGGCGCGCGTCGTCAATCTCGCTCACGACGATCGACGCGGCGGGAACCGCGCCGCTGGCGGCCAGGGCGGATACCACCGCACCGCCCATTGCCCCGGCGCCGATGACGGTGACGCGCTCGCTCACGGGTCGCGACCTCAAGGAAGAACCGACGTTGGCGATCCTACCTGCTGATTGGCCGGGCAAGGCTCAGCGCCGCACCTCGATGGTTCCCCGGTCGGCGCGGAGCCAGGCGCTGCCGACAAGCCGTGGGGTGTCGAGTGTGGGCTCCGGAACGACGATTTGGCCATCCTCATTCACGGCTCGCGCGACGATTTCGGGAAGTCGAGGGTGCGGGGCAATTACGACTGCGACGCCCGAGTCCCGCAGGGCGGACGCGGGCATGGCTCCGAGCGTCGTGGACCGGCCGAGCACCAGCACGTCCGCGCGCAGGTCCGCTGGCAGCGCCGGCTGCGACACGGTCGGCGGGGCGACGGCGAACACCGCGTCGCTTGACCTCACCAACACCCAGGCGCGGCCTTCTGCCGGGACTAGCTGCGTTTCCAGGGCGCCGGTAGTCCGGCTCGCGTCCACGACGACGGGCGCGCGGCCGGCACGGTTGGGCGCTACCAGGTGCGCCCCCAACGCATGGGTGGGAGGCGCTTGCACTACGGCTACGTCTCGGGCGCCAACGAGGTCGAGGGCCATGTGCGAGAGATTGCCGCCCGACGAGGCAACGGCCAGGTTGTCGACCTGGAGGTCCCAGCGCGGCAGCGCGCGGTCAAGCAGCAACCGGTCCAGGCGGCTTCCCGCGACGACCACCCGGTCATCGCCCTTCCTGACGTAGACGGTGGGAGCACGGCCCGAGAGGTCGACGGTGGCCACCGTGGCGCCGTCGTCGAAGACGCGTGGCATTCCCGCGACCGCCATCGCCGGCGGCGCGATCAAGGCGACCAACGCCACGCCGTAGACGGCGCGTCGGGGAAGCACGATCGACCCGACGCGTGAGCGAACGAGACGCGGCGGCGGACGGCCAAGCAGGACCAGCGCCGCGCCTATGCAGAGATATGAGACCAGCGCCTGGGGCAAGTCGAACCCGCTGGTCGCGAGCGAGGCCCCTGGCAACTGCGCGGCGAGCCGCCCGGCCTGAATCAAGTACTCAAGCGGAAGCCAGGCGGCCCACCCGACCACGTCGGCCGCCGGCCACCCGGCGGACGCCCAGATGGCGACGGGTGCGCCGGTGGCCATGATGGCGGCTGGCGCCGCGAGGGCCAGCAGATTGGCCGGCACCGCCATGAGCTGAAAGCGCTCGAACGTGTGGGCGATGATCGGGGTCACCATCAGACTGGCGGCCGTGGTGGTGGCGATCAGCTCGGCGCTCCACCGGGGAAAGCGGATGCGTTCGGTGAGCACGGCCGACACGCGCGGCGCAATCACGATCAGGCCCAGCGTTCCCGCGAACGACAGTTGAAATCCGACGTCGCCCAGCGCCTGGGGCTGTACCAGCGCCATTCCAGCTCCGGCCAGCGCCAGCGCCGTGAGCGCATCGGCGTCCCGCCCGAGGATCCATGCCACGAGCACCAGGTCGCCCATGATGGCCGCCCGTATCACGCCCGGCTCGGCGCCGGCCAGCACCGCGTAGAGCGGCAGCAACACCGCGGCCAGGCCGACTCCATAGCGGCCAAGCCCCCAGCCGGCGAGCCGTCGCACCCAGAGCGCGATCAAGGTGATGTTGAAGCCCGAGATGGCGACGATATGAATCAAGCCCGACGTGAGAAAGTCATCTCGCAGCTCGTCGGGCAGTCGTTGACGAATGCCCACGAGCATGGCCGAGAGCAGCGAGGCATGGGGCTCGGGCAAGGCCGAGCGAATGCTGGCGTCGACATGGCGCCGCAGGCGCAGAAGCGCCGGAGGATCCGCGGCCGTGCCGGCCTCGATGACCCTAACCGTGGCGTCGCCCAGCGTCCCGGCCCAGGTGTCGGCGTTTCCGGCGAGGGAATTCGTAGCCCGCGGGCTTGCGGGCACGAACACCCCGCTGACCGCCACTCGGGCGTTCGGCAGCGCCAGGGCCCGCGGAGCGAAGACTTGCACGCGACCTGCGGCCGGCCGCGACCCCTGGTCCTGTGCTCCGGCAACACCCACAACTTGGAGCGTTCGTCGCGGGCCCGGTACGTCGTCGACCACGGTTCCGATCACCGTCAGCGCCGCTCCTGCAGGCGCCTGCAGCAACGGCGTCTGCGAGGCGACGTGATGACCGCCGCGCGCCAGGCCAAGGGCCAGCGCGGCGAGAACCGCACCAACCAGCAATAGGCGGCGGCCGGTTAGGGCAGCTGCCGCGCCTATGACGGCCAGCCCGATGACCGCCCAAGCCGGCGCTGGGCCCCACCAGGCGGCGAGCCCGATCCCCAGCAAGATCGCCGCGCCCAGCCAGGCCGTCACTGAGCTGAGGGCGCTTGAGCCGGGAGCCGCTGCACCACGCTCGCGGGGATTCCCAGATCGGTGAGCGTCCGAGACTCCGTGATGGAGCCAAACAGGCGGCGGTAGGTGGTAATCCGCTCGGCGTACAGGGGGCCGATGCCGGGCAGCTCATCGGCGAGCTCCTCGGCGGATGCCGCGTTGATCCACTGGAGCGTCGCGGCCGAAAGCTCGATCGCCGCGCTCGATTGCGCGACCTGAGGCGGAGCGGACTCCGGCAGGGCACTGGGCGTAAGGATCGCCAGCGCCACCGCTGCAGGCGCGAGGAGGAGGCCGATCCAGCGATAGACCCTGAGGTGTGACGGGGAGTCGGCATTAGCGGCCCGCCCGCCCGCCGGCTGCGCTTGCTCCGGCGTATTGGCCAAGCTAGGTCGGCGTTTCGCCCGCCGGCGAGGCTGGAAGCTCGGCGGCCACCTGCCCCATCCGCGACGTGTCGTAGCCGCCCATGGCCTCGACCTCGCGCGCGAATGCCGAATCGCGCAACACGTCCAGAACGGGCTGCAGCACCGGCGATTCGTAGTGCTCGCGCGGGATGACGAGGTCGTAGCGCTCTTCGAGCAGCGGGACGAAGTCGAGATTCAGCGCCCGGGCGGCGGCCAGCACGCCGAGACCGGCGTCCGCGCCGCCGGCGGCCACGTCGGCGGCCACCGCGACGTGGGTGTACAGCTCGCGGTCATAGCCGCCTATTGCCGCGCCGGTGAGACCGCGGCGCTGCAACTCGTAGTCCAGCAGCATCCGGGTGCCCGAGCCTCGCTGCCGGTTCACGAAGACAACGTCGTCGCGCACCAGGTCATCAATTGCCTGGATGCCGCGCGGATTGCCGGGAGCGACCATGAGTCCCTGTTGGCGGTGCGCAAAGGTCACAAGGACGACATCGCGACCGGGAAGGATGCGTCGAACGTCGGCGACGTTGTAGGCGCCGGTGTCCGGGTCGATCAGGTGGCATCCGGCGGCATGTGCATTGTTCCGTCGCAGCGCCACGAGCCCGCTCTGACTGCCGACGTTGGTCGACGCCACCGCTGCCGGGGCGAAGCGCCGGTGGACCTCGTTGGCCAGAAGGTCGAGGGCGGGATCGTGGCTGCCGATGAGCACCGCGGTGTGGTCGACGGCATCCGGATCGGTGAGCAGATCCACGCCGACCGATGATCCCGCCGCGAGCCCTTCGGACATCCTGGGAATGCGGATGACGCCGTCGGCGCGCACCATCGAGGTGATCATCCCGGCCCCGCGCGCGAGCGGCGCGGCGATGGTGCGCTCCCCGACGCGCCCGACTTTCACGCGCACGAATTCGTCGTCTCCCATCGGCGACACCACGGCCCGCGGGACCACCGCGCGCAGCGTTGGCCGGCGGCTTCGCCGCCGGCCGAGCCTGGCGTCGATGAGCGGGGCCACGAACAGCTCCATCGCCAACGCCGCGGACACCGGATACCCGGGAATGCCCACGACAGCGCGCCCGCGCGCGACGCCAAGGACCACCGGGTGACCCGGCCGGATCGCCACGCCGTGCACCAGCACCTCGCCGTGCGCGGCGATGACTCGCGCCGTGAAGTCTTCCGCGCCTGCCGACGAGCCGGCGTTGACGACCACGATGTCGGCGCGGTCGAGTGCCTCATCCACGGCCGCTCGCAGGCGCGGGAAGTCGTCGGGTATCGGCGGCAGACGCTCGGCGTCCGCGCCCCACTCCCGCGCGGTTGCGGCCAGCATGAGCGAGTTTGAGTCCACGATCTGGCCCGGCTCGGCCTCGGCTCCCGGCGGCACCAGCTCCGAGCCGGTGGGAAGCACCGCCACACGTGGGGGCTGACGGATTTCGAGCGACGCGTGGCCGGCCGCGGCGGCGGCGGCGATGTCCACCGGACGCAGCGTGTGGCCGGCGGGAAGCACCAATTCGGTCGCCACGATGTCCTCGCCCAGCGGACGAACATGCTGCCAAGGCGCGACAGCCGCAAGGATCTCAACGCTGCCGTCGCCGACCTCGTGCAGGTCTTCCAGCATCACCACCGCATCCGTGCCTAAGGGCATGGCGTCGCCGGTGTCGACCCACACGGCGTCCCGGCCCACGCCAAGCCGCAGCGGCGACGTGGGCGACGCCCCGAGCGTCGTTTCCGCCGCGACCGCGACGCCATCCATGGCTGCGGCGTGGTAGTGGGGGTTTGACGAACGGGCCCAGACCGCCGAGGCCGTGACCCGTCCCACCGCCGCTTCGAGGGGCACGGAAACCGCCGGTCCGGGCGCCAGGGCGCCCGCACGGCGCAGCGCCTCGTCGAAACGCGCCCGCGCCTCGTCCAGCGGCACGTCCTGCAAATACGGCACGCGGTCGCCGCTCCCAGGTTGAGCGTCGTGGCTGGGTCGCTCGCCCGATCGGGAGGGCGCGGTCATGCCAGCGGGCGAATGTCGACGAACGCGCCGACTTGGAGGCCGTTCGCGTCGGCCGGTATCCGGATCAGCGCGTCGGCGCGCACGAGCGTGAAGATGAGATTGGATGCGCCGAATATGGGCTCCGCCCACATGCAGCCGTCACGCTCAGTGAGGCGCGCGGGGATGAAATCCAGGCGGCCCGCCGTGGATGCCACGTTGCGCGCCAGCCGGGCACGCAGCGGTGACGCGGCGGTGTCGGGCGGGGCGCCTTGCAACCGGCGAATCGTGGGCGTGACCAGCAGGTCGAACACCACGAGCGCAGACACCGGATTGCCGGGAAGGCCGAACACCGGCGTGCCGTCGGCGAGGCCCACGATCGACGGCTTGCCGGGCTTGAGGGCCAAACCGTGCGCCAAGACGCCGGGCGAGCCCAGCGACCCGATCACGTCCGCCGTGTGATCGCGCGTGCTGACTGAGCTTCCGGCGCTGATGACGACGATGTCGCACTCGCCCAGCGCGTCACGCGCCGCAGACTCCAGCGCCGAGCGGGTATCGGGCACGATGCCGTAGGTTCGCGCCGCACCGCCCGCGCGCTCAACCTCCACGCTGAGCGTGGTCGAGTTCACGTCCCGAACTTCGCCCGGTTCCGGCGTCTGGTGAGGCGGCACGACCTCGTCGCCGGTCGCGATGAGCCCCACGACCGGAGCTTGGGCAATTGGGACCTGTGTCACGCCAAGCGCGGCGAGCCCGCCAAGATCCTGCGATCGAAATCGCGCGCCCTGGGGGATGACCACCGCGCCCTCGGCGACGTCGTCGCCGCGCCGAATCACCGCATCCCGGGCCGCGACCGAACGCAGGACTTCGATCATTCGGTCATCGATCCACTCGGTGTGTTCCACCATCACGACGGCGTCGCTGCCCGGCGGCAACATGCCGCCGGTGTGGATCACCATGGCCTCGCCGGGCGCAATGCCCTGCGTCGGCGGCGCGCCCATCGGCACCTCGCCGATCACGGCGAGGGCGGCGGGCAACGACTCGGTCGCGCCGAAGGTGTCCGACGCGCGCACGGCGAATCCGTCCATCAAGGATCGGTCGAAGGACGGACTCGACTCGGGCGCTCGCACCGGGCGCGCCGAAACCCGGCCGGCGGCGGCCGACAACGGCACGGTTTCCACGCGCGGCTCGGGCAAGCCGGCTTCGAGCAGCCGTTCCAACGCCGTTTCGGGCGAAACGACTTCGAAAAGCTCAGTTGCCATGCCCGCGACGCTCTTCAGATGACGGCGTGTGCTTGATTCTGTCGCGCGGGCGGCGCGGCGTCCACGCCGGCCGGCCCGATACACTTTGGCGCCGTTCAACCGTGTCAACGCCGATGTGCGACGCACCGCAGTCTCGCGACGATCCCCGAGCGGCAACATCGCTCAATCTGGGCAGCGTCGAGGTCGAGGTCTCCGTGTGGCGCGGTGGTTCCACATGGCGCGCCGCCGCGCAGGTTGGCCGGCGCGAGGTGATGGTCCTGAACGGCGCGAGCCGCGACGACGCCCTTGCCCGATTGCGCGAGAGCATGCTGGCCAATGCCGAGGTCGCGCGGGCCCTCGGGCTGGCGCCGGTGAGGCGGTGGTCGGCCAACCCTTACTGGAAAGGCCGGTAGGCGCGCCGGCGGTCGATCGAAATCCGGCGGCTCATTCTGTTGGGCTCGGAGACTCTGCGCTACAATTTGGCGCTAACGAAGCCAATCATCGGCTGACCCGCGCGCCGGGTCCCGCAATTCCCCGCGCGCCTTTCCCACACAGCTCACACATTCAGGAGGCTGCCGACTATGCCTGGCAATCCCAAAGAGCTCCGATTCAGCGCCGAGGCCCGCAGCGCCCTGCTGCAGGGCGTGGACGCGGTCGCCAACGCCGTGCGCGTGACCCTGGGTCCCCGGGGACGCAATGTGGCGCTGGGCCGCAATTTCGGGGCTCCCGTGGTCACCAACGACGGAGTGACGGTCGCCCGAGACATCGAGCTCGGAAGCAACTTCGCGAACATGGGCACCCAGCTCATCAAGGAAGCCGCCAGCAAGACCAACGACATCGCCGGCGACGGCACAACGACCGCCACGGTCTTGGCGCAGGCCATGATTCACGGCGGCTTGCGGGCGATCGCCGCCGATTTGAATCCGATGATCCTCAAGCGCGGGATTCAAAAGGCGCTGAAGGCGGCCGACGACGCGATCGGCGAGCAGTCGCGCGAGGTGGACGATCCGCGCCAGATGGAATGGGTCGCGACGATCTCTTCGGGCGATCCCGAGGTTGGTCGGATGATCGCCGAATCCCTTGACCGCGCGGGCAAGAACGGCGCGGTTTCGGTGGAAGAAGGCCGCACGAACGCGCTCGAGCTGGAGTTGGTGGACGGCATGCAGCTCGACCGCGGCTATATCTCGCCGTACCTGATCAGCAACACCGACCGCATGTCGGCGGAGCTGGAAGACGCCAGCATCTTCGTGACGGACTGGCAGCTCAAGAGCGCCCAGGACATGCTGCCGTTCCTGGAGCGCCTGGTGCAGGGCGGACACCGCAACGTGCTGGTCATTGCCGAGGATGTCGAAGGCGACATGCTGGCGACGCTGATCGTCAACAAGGCCCGCGGCCTTCTCAACTCGATCGCGATCAAGGCGCCGGCCTACGGCGATCGGCGGAAGGCGATCCTGGAGGACATCGCGATCTTGGTCGACGCCACGGTGGTGGCGCGCGATCTGGGCGAGGACCTGAAGGACACGCCGCTGTCCGTGCTTGGCAAGGCTCGCCGCGTCCTGGTGACCAAGGACGAGACCACCATCGTCGAGGGCGCCGGATCGACGCGCGACATCAACACCCGCATCGAGCAGATTCGCGCGGAGATGGACAACACCGATTCGGCCTACGACCGCGAGAAGCTCCAGGAGCGCGCGGCCAAGCTGGCCGGCGGCGTGGCGGTGCTGCGCGTGGGCGCCCCGACCGAGGTGGAGCTCAAGGAGAAGAAGCACCGCGTGGAAGACGCCCTGTCGGCGACCCAGGCCGCGGTGGATGAGGGCATCGTGCCCGGCGCGGGGACGGCGTACGTCCGCGCAATGGCCGCGGTCGACCAAGTGCACAAAGAGCTTTCCGGCGACGAGGCGATCGGCGCCCGGATCGTGCGCGACGCCTTGCCGGTGCCCCTACGGCAGATTGCCGTCAACGCCGGCGAGACGGGCGATGTCATCGTTCAGCGCGTCGCCGACGCCGAAGGCCCGATGGGCTACAACGGAGCGGACGGTCAGATCGCCGACCTCACCGAGGTTGGCGTGGTCGATCCGACGAAGGTGGTTCGGGCCGCGCTGCAGAACGCCGGCAGCGTGGCGATGATGATCCTCTCGACGGAGACGCTGATCGCGGACCTGCCGCCGAAGAAGAAGGCTTCGCCGATTCCGCCCGCGGGCGACCTCGGCATGATGTAGCCGAAGGGCTGCCTACACGACGCCCGGCGCCTTGTGCGCCGGGCGTCGTGCGTTAAGGCAGAGAGGCGGCGAAGGGATTGGGGCTGGAGTTTTTATACATGTTCGGGCATTTTCTTCGTGTGCGAAATATCTAGCAGCGGGGCACGCTGGGAACCGGAAAGGCGGGTCTGAGACCCGCCCCTACCCCGGACATTTGGCTTGCGGCCAGGTTCGTCCGGACTGGATTCCGGCTCCCCGCCTGCGCGGGGACAGGCTCCGCCGGAATGACGGAGGGGTGGCGCAAACGTCTCCTTGCCGGGGGAAGGGGTTGGACCCTCATCCCGACCTTCCCCCTCGAAGGGGGAAAGAGTCGAATTGGAGGCGTCGTCTAGGCCAGGAAGTCCTTGAGGCGGCGGGCGAGGCGGGGATGGCGGAGCTTGCGGAGCGCCTGTGACTCGATCTGGCGGATGCGTTCGCGCGTCAAGCCGAACTCCTGGCCGACCTGATCCAGCGTGCGCGGCGTGTCGTCGTCAAGGCCGTAGCGCAGCCGCAGGATCTTCTGCTCGCGCGGATCCAGCATCTCCATCACGTTGTCGAGCTGCTCGGTGAGCAGCTGCCGCGTGGCGGCCTCCATGGGCTCCACTGCGTCGTCGTCGGGGATGAGGTGACCAATTTCGGTGTCGCCGTCCTCGCCGATGGGAGTTTCCAGCGAAATGGGCAGCCTGGCCGCCTGCTTGAGCTCGCCGATCTGGTCCTCCGACATCTCCATCTCACCGGCAATCTCGTCGTCGGTCGGCTCGCGTCCAAGCCGAAGCTGGAGGTCGCGCTGCACGCGGTAGGACTTGGTGAGCTTTTCGTGCACGTGGACGGGCAGGCGGATGGTTCGGCTCTGCTCGGCGATGGCGCGCGTGACGGCCTGCCGAATCCACCATGTGGCGTAGGTGCTGAACTTGTAGCCGCGGCGCCAGTCGAACTTCTCGGCCGCACGCATGAGCCCGGCGTTGCCTTCCTGGATGAGGTCCAGCAAAGGGATGCCGTGCCCGGTGTACTTCTTGGCCACGCTCACGACCAGGCGGAGATTGGCCGTGATCAGGTGCTCGCGGGCGCTTTCGTCGCCGCGCTCGATCCGCTGCGCGAGGTCCACCTCTTCCTTGGCGGTGAGCAGCAGGATGCGGCCAATCTCGTTGAGATAGCTGCGAACGGTGTCCTGGCTGGCCGACTCGAGTTCGAACTGCTCTTCGCGCTGACTGCGGGCCGTGGTGATGGGCGCGGGCTCTTCGGTGCGTTCCTCGGGCCGCTCGTCGCGCAGCTCGATTTCTTCCTCGGCGAGCCGATCGCGGAACCACTGCACGATGTCGTCGGGGATCTGCGTGGTGTCCGGCAGCACCCGGTTGATGGCGTCGCGATAGATGAATCCAGGCTCGGCGCCGAGCGCCACCAGCTCGGCCAACCCGTTTTCAAGAGTCTCTTCGTCAAGGACTAGGGCAACTTCAAGCGTCAACGACAGCCCACCTTTGTGTGCATCAGTGTCTCGATCCCCAACCCTGCGCCAATGGCTCCAGTCCGAGGCCGACGCACGGCGCCAGCACCCGGCAATCGCGGAAGCTGCATCTGCCGATCCGGAGCAGAGGGGTCAGTTTAGACTTCGGGCGATCGCCCGCGAGGTCCGGTCGAGGCGTGGACGCAGCAACTCCATCCAGCGCAGGGATACCAATCTCCACGTAATTGTATACGCCCGCTCGCGGCCGGCGTAAGCGAGATTCGGAGGAATTTCATTTTCGTTGCACGGCGCGGGAGCGCGCTCCTATGCTTGACGGTCGGCAAGCGGTTGCCGACCAACTTCCGAGGCTTCACATCCCGATACCCGTGCGTCGCGCCATTTTCCCGCTGCTGCTGGTCGCGTCGTTCCTTCTCGCGGCCTGTGGCGAGGGGCTGGCGTATGTAGTGGCCGAGAATCCGCCGCCCGACTTCCTGACCACGCCGGCCACGAACTGCCTCGCGCCGTCATGCGAGGTGATCGACGTGATCATGTCGGACTTCAAGATCGTGCCGTCGAGCATGACCACAAGCGCCTCGCGGGTTCGCTTCCGCATCACGAACGAGGGCACCTTCACCCACTCGCTCGAGCTTGCCGTGGATCGCGATCCCGTCACGTCGCCGAATATCGGACCGGGACAGACGGGGTATCTGGACGTCGACGTCCGTCCGGGGACGCGTACGCTGACGTGTCCGATCGAGGGACACGCGGTGCGGGGTCAGCGGGCGACGCTCGAAGTGAGCGGCGGGTAAGCCCGAAGATTAGACGCTCGGGCGCCCACAAAGGGCGCCCCTACGGGGGCGGCGGATTCCGCAATGCGGGAGGATCGCTGAATCCAACGCCCGAGCCGCGGAAGCCCTTACCCTAACCCTCGCCCTCAAGGAGAGGAAACAGGACGTGCCCTCTAGTGCGGCGGGCGGGGTGACGCGGGATGGGCGTCGGGCCGTTGGTTGAGCCAGCGGATGAACTTGACGCTGAGGATGGTCCAGAGCACGAGGGTTCCGCCGAGCTTCATGATGAGACCGCCGATGCGCTGGTCGACGAGCGCCTCCGCTCCACGGGCAAGCTCGTAGGTCGGATACAGCGGGTCGTTGGCGAAGACGAAAATGGCGCTGAAGAATCCGGACGGGATGGACAGCAGCAGCAGGTAGAGCATCTGCATGGGCGGCACGGCCGCGGGCACCGCGCGCACCCGGCTGAGGACCGGCCACCACATCACGAGGCCGCCGACGATCATGGTGAGGTGCTCGAAGTCGTGGGCGATGCGGTCCTGCAGCGCCAGCTCGTAGAGCGGCGGCATGTGCCAGATCCAGAAGGCGGTAGTGCTGAGCCCCAGCGCCACGGGCAAGCGCGTCGCCTGTTGCGCGACGAATCGCACCACGCGCACCCGAAAGATCGGCGCCAGCAGCCAGTCGGGCAGTCCAATGAGCAGCAGGGGCGTCGCCGCGAACACCAGCAGGCTGTGCTGCCACATGTGGACGCTGAAGTGCGTTGCCGCGAGCGTGTCGAACGGCGGGTGCAGCGTCACGAACAGCGTGACGGCGGCGGTGACGAACGCGGCGATCCTGGGCCATGCGACCGGTTCCACACGGTCCGGGTTGAGAGGGCTCACGGCGTAGAGATAGCCGCCGGTGAGCACCAGCAGCCCCAGCGTGATCTCCGGGATCAGATAGAAGGTCATCACCGAAGTCTACGCAGGGCGGGGCGGGGATTCAGCCGACCGCGCCCAGACGGCGGATTCCCCTCACCCTCACCCTCTCCCTTAGGCGGAGGGAACCCGATATGCCTTCTAGGCAATCAGGCCGGTGAGCGTCCAGAAGAGGAACAGAATGATCACGATGGTGGTCGCGATCATGAACGGGAACATGAAGAGCGCGGTGAACAGGCGGTCGTCTTCCCGCAGGTGCATGTAGTACATGACCACGCCGGCGCCCTTGAGGAACGACAGGATGAGCAGCGACGTCGTCGTCCACACGGTGCCCAGCGCGTTACGGATGGCGTCGATGCTGGGAATCATGATCTCGACGATGGTGACGACCGTGAGAATGACCCCCACCACCACGTAGTGGGCGTAGCCGTGGCGCTCGTCGTGCTCCTCGGCGGCGTGGCCCTCGGGGGGATGCTCGGCTGACATCAGTGCGTCACTCGGTCTAGATCAGGTAGATGAGGGTGAAGATGGCCACCCAGACGAGGTCCACGAAGTGCCAGTACAGGCCGACCATTTCGACACCCCAAGTGTCGGCGGTCTGATACCGGCCGCGATAGGAGTAGTACACCACGGCGAGCAGCCACAAAATTCCAATGGCGACGTGCGCGCCGTGGAAGCCGACCAGCATGTAAAAGGACGCGCCGAAGAGATTGGTGGACGGTGTCAGCCCCTCGCGGACGAACGCCGTGAACTCGTAGACCTGGCCGCCGAGAAAGATGGCCCCGAGTGCGACCACCGCCATCAGCCAAAAGCGGCCCCAATTCAGGCTGCGATTTCGGAACGCGGCCAGCGCGAGCACCATCGCCAGACTGCTGGTGAGCAGCACGAAGGTGGTGAACGACGTGAGCACGAGGTCGAGCATTCCCTGGCCGGCCTCGAACGTGTGGTCGCCGTGCCCAAGCATGACCCCGAGGGTGTTGTGCTTGTTGATCAGCATGACCAGGATCAGGCTGCCGAAGAACATGGTCTCCGAGCCCAGGAAGGCCCACATGGCGACCTTGCGGCTGTCGAGGCCGGTGGAGGTGGGGTGCTCCTCGTGTGCGTGAGCGTCGATGGTCATCCGGGCGGTTCCTCGATCCAGCCGATCAGGGAGATGCCAAAGATCAATGCGCCGACCAAGATGAACACCTGGTGGAAGATCAGCCCACAGGCCGCGAGGACCATGCCGGCGGCCACCAGAATGGGCCAGTACGACGGATTTGGCATGTGGATATGCGGTTCATCGTCCTCGTGCGCCGTCTCGGCGGCCGGAGGCTCCGCCACGGCGGCTCCAGTGTGGCCGCCACCGTGCTTCTCCTTCCACACGGGGTAGCGGTCGTCGACCACGGGCACTTCGGCGAAGTTGTAGACCGGCGGCGGCGACGACATGGCCCATTCCAGAGTGCCGCCGTCCCACGGGTCCGGTCCGGCGTCACGTCCGCTGCGCAGGGAGCGGATGGCGTTGATGGCGAAGATGAGCATCGAGAGCCCGATGGTCCACGCGCCCACGGTCGACATCAAATTCCACAGATCCCAGCCCATGTCGGCGCCGTAGGTGTGGATCCGCCGGGGCATGCCGTCGATGCCCAACTGGTGCTGCGGTCCGAACGCGAGGTTGAAGCCGATCATCATGAGCCAGAAGTGGACCTTGCCCCAGCCTTCATTGAGCATTCGGCCGGTCATCTTGGGGAACCAGAAGTAGATGCCGGCGAAGAGCCCGAAGATCGTGCCGCCGAACAGCACGTAGTGCAGGTGAGCCACCACGTAATAGGTGTCTTGCACCTGGGTGTCCACCGGCGGCGAGCCGAGGCTGACGCCGGTAAGACCGCCAAGGATGAACATGGCGATGAAGCCGATGGCGAACAGCATCGGCGTGCGCAAGCTAATCGAGCCGCCCCAGAGCGTGGCGATCCAGTTGAAGATCTTGACGCCGGTCGGGACGGCCACGGCCATCGTGGATATCGCGAAGGCGGTGTCGGCCACCGGACCCAGGCCGACGGTAAACATATGGTGCGTCCAGACGCCAAATCCGACCAGCGCGATCGCCGCGCCTGAGTAGGCCACCACCGCGTAGCCGAACAGCGGCTTGCGAGAGAAGGTGGGCAGGACGTCAGACACGATGCCCATCGCGGGCAGGATCAGGATGTAGACCTCGGGGTGGCCGAACACCCAGAACAGATGCTGCCACAGGACCGGGTCGCCGCCGCCCTGGTAGAGGAAGAAGCTGGTCCCGAGGTAGCGGTCGAAGAGCAGCAGCACGAGTCCGATGGTGATCACGGGGAAGGCGAAGATGATCAGGAACCCGGTGATCAGCGTCATCCAGACGAACATTGGCATGCGGTTGAACGTCATGCCGGGCGCCCGCATGTTGATGATCGTGACGATGAAGTTGATGGAGGCCAGGATCGACGAGACGCCGAGGATCTGGAGCCCAAATGCCCAGAAGTCGACGGCGTGCGTGTCGGCAAACTCCATGGCGGTCAGCGGCGCGTAGCCAAACCAGCCCATGGCCGGAGCGCCGCCGGCGATGAAGCTGATATTCAGGAAGATGCCGCCGAAGAGATAGACCCAATAGCTGAGCGCGTTCAGCCGCGGAAAGGCCACATCGCGCGCGCCGATCATGAGCGGCACCAGGAGGTTGAAGAACGCCGCCGACAGGGGCATCAGCGCCAGGAACACCATGGTCGTGCCGTGCATGGTGAAGAGCTCGGCGAAGCGATCGGGATGGACGAGATCGAGCTCGGGACGCGAAAGCTGCAACCGTATGAGGAGCGCCTCAAGGCCGCCGAGCGCAAAGAACGCCAGCGAGGTGACGAAATAGAGCACGGCGATGCGCTTGTGGTCGACCGTGGTGATCCAACTCCACGCCGTCCCGGCGTAGGTGTTGGGCCGAACGCTGACCGTGGTGGTGGCCATCAGAAACTGCTCCGCGGAGGCGCCGCCGCGACTCGGCCGCACCGTATCACTTGAGACCCATCAGATATTCGGTGAGCGCGTCGATTTCGTCCTCGGTGAGCTCACGCGGCAAGATCATCAGATTGCCGGGCTTCATGCCCGTGGGATCGCGGAGCCAGTGCTCCAGGTCCGTCCGTGACATTCCCATCGTGTTGGCCGCAATGTGGGCGCGGCTCCCGACGTGGGTCAGATCCGGCCCGATGGTGCCGATGTCGGTGACGCCGCGAATCGTGTGGCACAGGGCGCAGCCGGCCGGTGTGAGGAGGGCTTCGCCGGCCTGCGCCAACTCGGTGGTCGGCGGCACGCGGTCGGTCAACTGATGGGCCGCCCAGGCGTCGAACTCTTCAGGCTCCTCCACGACAACCGTGAAGCGCATGAGGGCGTGGGCGGTGCCGCAGAACTCGGCGCACTGGCCCGGGAAGGTACCGGTCTGCTCCGGGAAGATGCGGAACACGCTGGTGCGGCCCGGCACCATGTCCAACTTGCCGCGCAGGGCCGGCACCCAGAAGCTGTGCAGCACGTCCTCACTCTTGATGATGATCGCGGCCGGCCTGCCGACCGGGAGGTGCAGCTCGTTGGCGGTCACGACGCCCAGATCCGGATAGCGAAACTCGAACCACCACTGGTGGCCGATGGCCTCGACCCGAATGGCGTCGTCCTCCGGCTGCTGGGCATTGGCGAAGATCACGGGCACCGTCAGCGCCGCCAGGAGGACGACGAGAATGGTTGGGGCGATGGTCCACCCGATCTCGAGCTTGAGATTGCCGTGGGTCTGCGCCGGCAGGGTGTCGCCGCGCCGCCGGCGATAGCGAAAGATCGTGTAGAGCAAGGCGCCCTCGACGACGACGAAGACGGCCAATCCGGCCCAAAAGACGACCAGGAAGAGCCAATGCGAGGCGCGCGCGGCCTCGGTGGTGGGCTCGAGGATGGTCTGCGGCGTCACGCCGCACGCCGCCAACACGAGGGCGGCCAGCAGGAGGGCCGCGCCAAGGCCGGCCCGCCGAATGAGCCGCTGCGCCGCCCCGGTGGCGCTAGGCCTCAGGTGCGTGCCGTGCATCAGGGCGCGCATGAGGCGCACCGGTTGTCCAATGGCAGTTGTGCGTTAGATGAGTAGGCTGGTGGACGCGCCAGATTACCATGAGGCAGCGGGTGAATTGGTGGCGTGACCGACCGACCATCGCGGCGCCGGTGGACATGGCTGGGACCAGCGGATCCCGAGACGGCGCGGCGTCCGGTTCATCACCCACATTGACACTCCAAACGTCGTGAAGCGCCCGCGGTCGGCGGGCCGCGCCCCTTGCCTTCGTGCGGCCGGACGTTGCCCGATGGAACCTGGAAGCCGTCGACGCGCGACGGAGCGGTCAGGTGTGAATCGGCAGTGGCGCTGGGCTTCTTGACATCGAATTTCGCGCGGTGCTAGCGTGATTCGAGCCGCCCGCATACTTGACGGCGGGCGCCCCCGGCAACGAACCGGGCCCGCGACTTCACCGCGTTCGCAATGGTTCGTTGTGCGTTTTGGACCTCGTAGGTACCCCATGCGCAAGCCATATCGCCGGCCTATGCCACCGTCCCAGGATTCACGCGCGGCGTTGGGGAGGAGCTGATGATGATGGACTCCGGCGGCGGTCGCGGCGGGTCGAATCGGCGCTCCCGGCGTCCCGGACGAGGCCGTCGCGGCGGCGGACACGGCCGGCAGCGGACCTATGAGCTCCAGGAAGACCCCGGCATCGAGTGGGCCGAGCTCGAGGCGCGCTCGATGGACGAGCTTCAAGCCCTGGCGGCCGAACTGGGCATCCAGCCCAACGGCGAGGTCGACACGACCAAAGAGCTGCTGATCAATCTGATCGTCCAGGCGCGCAACGAGCGCGAGGGGTCCCTGTTCCTGGAAGGCGTGCTGGAGATCGTGGACGAGGGCTACGGATTCCTGCGGCGCGACGCGCACTGGATGCCGAGTCCCGAGGACGTGTATGTCTCGCAGTCGCAGATCCGCCGCTTCAGCCTGCGCACGGGCGACCTCGTCAGCGGCCAGGTCCGTCCGGCGCGCCAGAACGACCGCTATCACGGGCTGGTGCGCGTGGTGGCCGTCAACGGCCTCGACCCCGAGCGCGCCCGCAACCGCCTGCTGTTCGAGAAGCTGGTGCCCGTCTTTCCCAATGAGCAACTGCGCCTCGAATACAACAAGTCCGAGCTGACGTCTCGCGTCATCGACATCGTGTCCCCCATCGGACGCGGCCAGCGGGGCCTGGTGCTCTCACCGCCCAAGGCCGGCAAGACGGAGCTGATGAAGCGCATCGCCCGCTCGGTGCTGCACAACTACAGCGACGTGCGGGTGATCGTGGCGTTGATTGGCGAGCGCCCGGAGGAAGTCACCGACTGGGCACGCACCGTTGAGGGCGCCGAGGTGATCAGCTCGACGTTTGACGAGCAGCCGCAGAGCCATACCCGCGTCGCGGAGATGACGTCGGCACGCGCCAAGCGCCAGGTGGAGAGCGGCGAGGACGTGCTGATTCTGCTGGACAGCATCACGCGACTGACCCGGGCCTACAACCTGGTGCAACCGTCGAGCGGGCGCACGCTTTCAGGAGGCATCGAACCGCAAGCCCTCTATCCGCCCAAGGGGTTCTTCGGCGCCGCGCGAAAGGTGGACGACGGCGGCAGCCTCACCATCATCGCGTCGTGTCTGATCGAGACGGGCAGCCGGATGGACGAGGTGATCTACGAGGAGTTCAAGGGCACGGGGAACTGGGAGCTGATGCTCGACCGGCGCCTGGCCGAGCGCGGCACCTTCCCAGCCGTGGACGTGCTGCGGTCCGGGACCCGACGCGTAGAGCTGCTGCTGGCCGACGACGAGCTGAAGTACTTCTGGCGCCTGCGGCGGATGCTCAACGCCATGGACTCGCACGATTCCTCGAATTCCACCGAACTGATGTTCGACCGCATGCGCCGCACGGAAAGCAATGCGGCGTTCTTCAAGTCCCTCAGCGAGCAGGGCGGGTAGATTCGGCTTATGATCTACGCCGCTTCATATACCAGAAGCTTCGAGCAGTCCTGACATGCCAAGCGTCAAAGTCGTGCTGATCAAAGACGTGCCGAGTCTGGGCCAGATTGGCGACGTGGCCTCGGTCTCGGCGGGCTATGCGCGCAACTATTTGTTGCCGCGCGGCCTGGCGGTGACCGCGACCGCCAAACGGCTGGCGGACACGCACTTTCATGAGGAATTGGCCGACCGGCGCGAGGCGGCCGCGCGGGCCGAGGCGGAGGGCCTCGCCGCCGCCCTCCAGGGCCAGGCCATCACGATCGCGGTGGTCGTGGGCGACCAGGGACGCATGCACGGCCAGATCACCAACCAGGACGTCGCCACGGCGATTCGCGAGCAGCTTGGGGTGGAGATCGATCGTCACACGCTGCAGATCGACAGTCCGATCCGGTCGCTGGGCCGCTACCTGCTGCCGATTCGAGTCGCGGCGGGCGTTGAGGCGTCCATCACGCTCGAGGTAGTCGAATACGAGGAGCCGGCGGAAGAGCCCGAGGAGCCGGAGGAGCCGGAGGCGCCGGAGGAAGCCGAGCCAGGTGCCGTCGAAGTTGGGGAATACGACTTCTCGCGCTAGGGCTGGCCGTTCTTCTTCAAACGCACAGGTTCCTTCTGTAACTGTGGATAGGGCAGTGGTAGGTCTCCCTGCTTCCTGAAGGATCGCGTCCGGCGCAAGCGTCTCCGAGTGCACCCTCACCCTAGCCCTCTCCCATCAAGGGAGAGGGGACCGGACGGCGATCCGACGAAGCGAGCAAGCTGCGCGGGCGGGTCTGAGACCCGCCCCTGCAACAGACACCCAGAGCGGCTGCCGGTTCGACCGGACTGGATTCCGGCCTTCGCCGGATTGACGGACTCAGAGTGGACCGCGATCCACCCGCGCAAAAAGCGCGTTGTTCGTATTATGTCTGGTATAATTGTCCCGCCTTATCGTGGTCTGCTTTTCGAGGGCGTGGTTATCCCCACGGCATATTGGAGTCTTTCGGAAACAGCTGTGGATGGGGGGGCCCATGCTCGGGAGTCACGCGCGGCGATACAGCGCGCCGTGGCAAGGGCGCTCAAATGCCCCCTTAATGGCACGCCGCCATTGATCCCCGAACGGACGGTTTTGCCGCTGTGACGACCGAGATCGAACGACTTCCGCCCCAGGACCTGGATGCCGAGCGCTCATTGCTGGGCAGCTTGCTGATCGACTCGGATGCCGTGAGCACGGTCAGCGGCAAAATCCAGCCCGACGACTTCTACCGCGAGCAGCACCGCGCCATCTTCGAGGCCGTCTCCAACATCGCCTCGCGCAACGAACGCTCGGACTCGGTGACGGTATCCGACGAGCTGCGCCGGACGGAGAGCCTGGAGCTCGCTGGCGGCCCGCCGTATATCGCCGACTTGATCAACGCGGTGCCCACGGCGTTCCACGTGGAGCACTACGCCTCTATCGTGCGGCGGACGGGCATCCTGCGGCGGATCATCCAGGCGGCCACGCAAATGGCCGGCGCGTCCTATCGCGCGGGCGCCGATCCCGACGACGTGCTGGACCTGGCCGAGAGCCTCATCTTCAGCATCGCCAATGAGATGGGGACGCGCGACTTCGAGTCGCTGCGCGCGGTGATGCACGTGTTCGAAGAGCAGCTCATGTTCCGGCTGCAACATCGAGGCGTCCTGAGCGGCGTGGCAACCGGCATCGGCGAGCTGGATCGGTTGACGGGCGGCCTGCAGCGCTCCGACTTGATCGTCCTGGCGGCGCGGCCCGGCATGGGGAAAACGGCGTTCGCCCTGCAACTGGCGCTGCACGCCGCCATGCACAACGACGTTCCAGTCGGCTTCTTCGCGCTGGAGATGCCGGGGCATCAGCTGGCGCAGCGGATCGTGGGCAGCCGCGCCCGGGTCGACTCCATGCGGATTCGAGACGGCGAGCTCAACGACGCGGAGATTGCCAAGGCCGTGGCGGCGATGGCCGAGCTCGCCGAGTACCCGATCTTGATCGACGATTCGCCGTCGCTGACGGTGCTCGAGCTGCGGGGGAAGGCCCGGCGCATGCACCTGGAGCACACCATCGGGCTGCTCATCGTTGACTACTTGCAGCTAATGAGCTCCGCGACCTACCGCGACAATCGGGTGCAAGAGATCACCGAGATCACCCGCTCGCTGAAGTCGCTGGCCCGTGAGCTCAACATCCCGGTCGTGGCCTGCGCCCAGCTCTCGCGCGCCGTCGAGCAGCGGCCAAACCCCACGCCCCGGCTTTCGGACCTGCGCGAAAGCGGGTCCATCGAGCAGGACGCTGACGTCGTAGTCTTCCTGCACGAGCCCGAGCGCGACGACGAAGTGATTGGAAAGCCCGTGGACCTGCGCCTGACGATTGCCAAGCAACGCAACGGGCCGGTCGGTGAACTGGATCTGCGATTCATTCGCTCGCACGGGCGATTCGAGGAAGTCGCCGAGCGGTCGCTATAGGGCCGCCAGAGGAGACCGTCATGGCCGAAATGCCCCAGGGCCGAGACTTTCGCGTGCCGCCCGTGATTCACGTCGGCGAAGGCGCCCTGTCACGACTGCCGGAAACCCTGACCGACCTGGGCATCCAGCGCGCGGTGCTGGTGACGGATCGCGTGCTCGCCAGCGGGCCGTGGATGCCCGTCTTGCAGGCATATGCGGCCGAGGCCGAGGTCGAGCTGACGATCGACGATGCGCTGGCGGCAGAGCCGACGACGGACGACGTGGGCCGCGCGCTGGGGCGCATTCGCGCGAGCGACGCGGATGGCGTGATCGCGTTCGGCGGCGGCAGCGCCATCGATACGGCCAAGTCGGCGGCCGTGCTGGCGGGCAATCCGGGCGGGCTGCCCGACTACGAAGGGTACGAGCGGATTCCGCGTCCGGGGCTGCCGGTTATTGCGATTCCCACCACGGCCGGGACTGGCGCGGAGGTGACCCGCGGCGTGGCGGTCACCGATCCCGTACGCGACGTGAAGATGCTGCTGATGAGCGCGCAGCTGGTGCCGGCGGCGGCCATCGTCGACCCGGCGCCGACCGTGAGCATGCCGCCGGGGGTGACGGCCTCCACCGGCCTCGACGCGCTGACGCACGCCATCGAGGCGTACGTTTCCCGCAAGAGCTATCCGCTTACCGACGCGCTGGCTATCGACGCCGTCAAGCGCATCGCCGGGTCGCTGGTGCGGGCCTATGAGTGCCCGGACGACTTGGAGGCCCGTGACGCGATGGCGCGGGGCTCGCTGCACGCGGGCATGGCGTTCCACAACTCCTCGGTGGCGCTGGTGCACGGCATGTCGCGGCCCATCGGCGCGTTGTTCCACGTCCCGCACGGGCTCTCGAACGCCATGCTGCTGCCCGCGGTGATGGCGTTCAGCATCCCTGGAGCCGTGGCGCGCTATGCCGACATTGGGCGAGCCATGGGCGCGGCCGGGGCCGGCGACACCGACGAAGCGGCCGCCGCGAGCGGCATGCGGCTGGTCGAGGAGCTCTGCGCCCAGGTCGAGGTGCCGACGCTGGCCGCATGGGGCGTCGATCGCGAGGCGTTTCGGCGCGCCACGCCCAAGATGGCGCGCGACGCGCTGGCCAGCGGCAGTCCGGGCAACAATCCCCGGCTGGCCTCCGAGGCCGAGATCGTGGAGCTCTACGAGCAGGTGATCAGCCTCTGAGTCACCGGGGTCGGGTTGGCGATGCCACGGTCAGGCGGCGAATCCGCCGATATACTCGACTGAAGTAGCGGCCGCGAGCGGCCGGACCATCTTTCTGCCATGGCCCTGGGCATTCTCAAACACCTCGTCGGCGACGATGCCGAGCGCACTGCGCGACAGCTTCGACCTCGCGTGGCCGAGATCAACGACCTGGAACCCGAGACGCAGCGGCTCTCGGATCGGGAGCTGCTTGGCGTAACCGACGAGCTGCGCCAGCAGCTGGCGTCCGGCGAGTCGCTGGACGACCTGCTGCCGGAGGCCTTTGCCGCCGTGCGCGAGGCCGTGCGCCGGCACACGGGCGAGCGGCAGTTCGACGTGCAGCTGATGGGCGGGATGGTGCTGCACGACGGCGACATTGCCGAGATGCGCACCGGTGAGGGCAAGACGTCGGTGGCGGCATTGGCCGCCTATCTCAACGCGCTCGAAGGCCGCGGCGTGCACATCGTGACGGTGAACGACTACCTGGCGGCGCGCGACGCCGGCTGGTACGGCCGCGCCCTCGTGGAGCGCTTGGGGCTGACCGCCGGCGTGATCCAGCACGACTTGCCGCCCGACGATCGGCGCGCGGCCTATGCGGCCGACCTGACTTACGGCACGAACAACGAGTTCGGGTTCGACTACCTGCGCGACAACATGGTGCACGACCTGGCGCACCGGGTGCAGCGCGGGCTCAACTACGCCATCGTGGACGAGGTCGACAACATCCTCATCGACGAGGCTCGGACGCCGCTCATCATCTCGGGGGCCGCCGAGGAGTCCACCGAGCACTACTACCAGTTTGCGGGGCTCGTGACGCGGCTGGATGCGGCCACGGACTTCACCGTCGATCTGAAGCTCCGCGCCGTATCACTGACGGAAGTGGGCATCTCGAAGATGGAGCGGCTGCTCAAGGTCGACAACCTGTACGACGAAAAGTCGTTCCAGCTCGTTCACTACCTGGAGCAGGCGCTGCGCGCGCAGGTGATGTACACGCGCGGCAAGGACTACGTGCTGTTTGCGAACGGCCAAGTCATCGATGGCCGCGATCGCCGGGCCGAGGTGGTGATCGTGGACGAGTTCACGGGCCGTCTGATGCACGGGCGGCGCTTCAGCGACGGCTTGCACCAGGCGATCGAGGCCAAGGAAAACGTCGCCGTGCAGCGCGAGAGCCAGACGATGGCCACGGTGACGTTCCAAAACTACTTCCGCATGTACGAGAAGCTCGCCGGCATGACGGGTACCGCCAAAACGGAAGAGCAAGAGTTTCAGACCATCTACGACCTCAACGTGCGGGTGATCCCGACGCATCGCGAGATGATCCGGGACGACGCCCCCGACCTCGTCTATGCCTCGGCCAAGGCTCGTGACCGGGCGGTGATCAGCGGCATCGTCGCGTCCTACCGCGAGCGGCGGCCCGTACTCGTCGGCACGACGTCGATCGAAAAGTCCGAGGAGCTGAGCGGCATGCTGCGGCGCGAGGGCGTGGTGCACAACGTGCTCAACGCCAAGTACCACGCGCAGGAGGCGCAGATCGTGGCCGAGGCGGGCCGGCTGGACGCGGTCACCATTGCCACGAACATGGCGGGCCGCGGCACGGACATCATCCTGGGCGGTCGGCCCGAGGGGCGCTCAGCCGCGCAGTGGCAGGCGGAGCACGACCAGGTCATCGAGCTTGGCGGGCTGCATGTCCTCGGCACCGAGCGGCACGACGCCCGCCGGATCGACAACCAGCTGCGCGGTCGTTCCGGCCGCCAGGGCGACCCCGGCGCCAGCCAGTTCTTCGTGTCGCTGGAAGACGAGCTGATGCGGCGGTTCGGCTCGGATCGCATCCAGGGGCTGATGCAGCGGCTGGGCGTGGAAGAGGACCAGCCGATCGAGAGCGGCATGGTGACGAAGGCGCTTGAATCCGCCCAGACCAAGGTGGAGGCCCACAACTACGAGACGCGCAAGTACGTCATCGAGTTCGACAACGTGGTGAACCGGCAGCGCGGCGTGATCTACCAGCAGCGCGATCGCATCATCAAGGCCGAAGACCTGGTCGACATGGTGGACGAGATGCTCGAGCGCGAAGTCGACCACCTGGTGGACGCGCACGACATCTCCCCGCAAACGGAACCGGAGGAGCTGGAAGAGCTGGTGCAGTCATATCTGGCGATCAGCGGCGGACCCGCCCGCGGCCTGCGGGCGGACGATTTCGAAGGGCTGCGCGCGGACGACCTGCGCGAAGCGCTGCAAGCCCGCGCCCACGAGGATTGGCGTCGCAAGATCGACGAGCTGCCGGATGACGCCGTGCAGCCGCTGCTGCGCTGGATCATGCTCCAAAACACGGACTATCTCTGGGTACAGCATCTGACCGCCATCGAAGACGTGCGGCAGGGCATCGGGCTGCGCGCTTACGGGCAGCAGGACCCGCTGGTGGCCTTCAAGCGCGAAGGCTTTCAGATGTTCGAGCAGCTGATGACCACCATGCAGTCCGACATCTTGCGGCGCGTGTTTCGCGCGCAGGTGCAGCAGCAGCTCCCGGCCAGCACCGTCCTTTCGCGGCACCGGGAGCAGGCCGCCGCGGCGACACCAGCGGCACCGGCGGCGGGCGCCAGCCGAGCCAACGGCAGCGGGGGCCAGGCGCCGCGGCTGACGCGGCGCGAGCGCCGACGCCGGGAACGCGACGAGAAGAAGCGCGCCAAGCGCCAGGCGCGACGCGGCAAGAAAGTCCGGTCCGGCTAGTCCGCCGCGCCATGCCATCCGCTCTCGACTCCGCCGACGTCTTGCAATCCGCTCGCTCACTGTGCGACCGGGTGCGCGACTTTCGGGGGCATCTTTGACCTTGCGTCCAACGCCGAGCGCCTGGCCGAGCTAGAGGCGCAAATCGCCGAGCCCGAGTTTTGGGGGGACCAAGTCCGGGCTCGCGACACCATGCGCGAAATCACGCGTCTGAAGTCGCAGATCGAGATCTGGGACGAGCTTGAAACGGCAGCCGCCGAGGTCTTGGAGCTCGCCGAGCTGGCGGACGCGGATGACGCCGACATGCTCGGCGACGTGGCAGCCGAAGCATCCGCGCTGACACGCCGCCTCGATGCGCTCGAGACGCAGCTGCTGCTGGGCGGCGAATTCGACGCCCACGATGCCTTCCTCACGATCCAGTCCGGGGCGGGCGGCACGGAGAGCCAGGACTGGGCCGAGATGCTGCTGCGCATGTATTCGCGCTGGGCCGAGCGGCGCAAGTGCGACGCGACGGTGATCGAGGTATCGCCCGGCGAGGAAGCCGGCATCAAGAGCGCGACGGTGCAGATCGAGGGCGACTTCGCCTATGGCTATCTGAAGGCCGAGCGCGGCGTGCATCGGCTGGTGCGCCAGTCGCCGTTCGACGCCGGCAACCGGCGGCACACCTCATTCGCCCGCGTGGACGTGATTCCGGTGCTGGAAGAGGCCGGCGACATCGAGATCGACCCGGCCGACCTCCGCGTCGAGACCTTTCGGGCCGGCGGGCACGGCGGGCAATACGTCAACAAGACCGATTCGGCGGTGCGAATCACGCACCAGCCGTCGGGCATCGTGGTGAGCTCCCAAAACCAACGGTCGCAGCACCAGAACCGTGAGGTCGCCCTGCAGGTGCTGCGCGCACGGCTGCTGGAACGCGATATCGCCGCGCGAGAGGCTGAGCAGGTGCGGCTGCGGGGCGACTTGAAAGCCGTGGACTTCGGCAGCCAGATCCGCTCGTACGTCCTGCACCCCTACCGCATGGTCAAGGACGTGCGCACCGGCGTGGAGGTGGGCAACACGCAAGCGGTGCTGGACGGCGATCTCGATGTCTTCATCGACACCTACCTGCGGGCGACGGCGCCTTCAACCGTGGAGCGGCCCTCATGAGGCGGCGCGTCGTCCGAGCCCCGCTCGTCGCGATGCTGGTAGCCCTGGCGCTCGTGGGGGCCTGGACCACGTCGGCGGCAGCGGAGCTCGATTCGGCGGTGCTCACCACGGACGTGGAGTTTGGCACCGGCATCACCTTTCGCCTGGAAATGCCGCATGCGGCCGCGGAGCCTGCCAGCGTCGAGGTGCGTTACGGGCTCCCGGACAGCATCGTGGTCCGCCGGTCGGCGGCGGAGTTTTCGGTGGCCGACGGGCTCCTGCGCGCCGCGTTCGCCTGGGAGCCTCGCGACCCGCTAGTGGTCGGCACCGAGGTCGAGTACCGGTTCGTTGTCCGTTCGGCCGATGGGTCGGAGACTCAAACCGCCCCGGCGGCCGTGAGCTATATCGACGCGACGCTGCCTTGGACAACTGCCAGCGAAGGCCTGGTCGAGATTTGGTATTACGCGGGAGGCGAGGCGGTCGAGATGGACGCGCGGGCCGGCATTCGCGCGGCCCTGGACATCTTGCGCGACAGCTTCGGCGCCGAGCTGGAGCGACCGACGCGGCTGATGCTGTACGCCGACATCGCGCAGATGCGCCGGGACCTGGGGGGTGGTACGAGTGCCTGGGTCGGCGGCGCAGCGATCGCCGATTTGAACGTCACCGTGCTGCATGCCCCGGTGGTGAACCGCGACCCGCTCGACCTCCAGGCCACAGTTGCGCACGAGATCACGCATATCGTCCTGGAACACCGCACGCACAACTCGTTTGGCGGTTTGCCGGCCTGGCTCCACGAGGGCCTGGCCACAACCGTGGAGGCGGAGATCAAGGAGCGATTTGCCTACGGCGACATCATGACAAGGCTCGTTGACGAGGACAATTTCGTTTCCCTACGCGGCATCACCGGCAGCTTTCCGGCGGACAGCCAGGCGGCCGTGAACGCGTATGCCCAGAGCAACTCGCTCGTGACGTACATCATCGAGACCTGGGGAAGAGAAGGCATTGCCGACCTGCTCGAGGCGTATGCGGGCGGCGTGTCCGACAACGAGGCGGTGCAGGCGGCGCTGGGCATCTCGCTCGACGAGCTTGATCGTGCGTGGCTGGGCACCCATGGGGTGGACAGCCCGACATTTTCGGCGCTGACGCAGCCCGAGATCGCCGGCGCGACGGCGCCACCGGACGGCGAAGGGACGCCACCCGCCCGGCCGGCGCCCGACCCCGTCGTTGCCGCCGCGGCCGCGTTGGCCGTCATCGCGGCCGCGGCAACCGTGCTCCTCGTCCGGCGTGTACGCGTCGCGCGCGGATATGCTCGGTACTAACGTGAGCCGGGACGGAATTCTCCAGCATCTCCGGGCACCGATCCGTGTGCGGCGCGGGCGACAGCCATGATCGTCCTGGAGGACGTGCACAAGGTCTATCCCAACGGCACGCAAGCACTCAACGGCGTGAGCCTGGAGATTCCCGAACGCGACTTTGCCTTCCTGGTCGGTCCCAGCGGCGCGGGCAAGACGACCATCATTCGGCTCATCAACCGCGACGAGACCGTGACTACTGGCAGCGTGTTCGTGGAAGCCACCGACGTGACCCGGCTGCGGCGCCGGGACGTGCCCCAGCTGCGGCGGCGCGTGGGAGTGATCTACCAGGACTACAAGCTGTTGCCCTCGCTGACGGTCCGGCAAAACGTGGAGTTCGTGCTGAAGGCCACCAACGAGTTCGATCACCTGTCCGACGGGCTGGTGGAGGAGACGCTCGCGACCGTGGGGCTTACCCGGCGGACCAACCACTACCCCCACCAGCTATCCGGCGGCGAGCAACAACGGACGGCTATCGCGCGCGCGCTGGTGCGGCGGTGCCCGATATTGGTGGCCGACGAGCCGACGGGGAATCTCGATCAGGAGTCGGGCTGGGAAACCATCCAACTTCTGGTCCAACTCAACGCGCGGGGCACCACGGTGGTGATCGCCACCCACAACCGGACGCTGGTCGACACGATGCGGCGGCGGGTGATTGAAATCGAGCGCGGGCGAGTGGTTCGGGACGAGCCCGAGGGTGGCTACTATGGCTAGGCTGCACGTCGCGCGCTACCTGCTCGGCTCGGCGCTCACGGGCCTTTGGCGCAACCGCACCATGACGGGCGGCGCCATCGTCACCACGGCCATCATGCTCATCACGTTGGCCGGGTTTCTGGCCATCAACGACACCCTGAACCAGATGGTGACGGCGCTGGGACGCAAGAGCAACCTGATTGCCTATGTGCGCGACGAGGCGCGCCCCACGCAGGTGATGGCGATCATCGACGATCTGCGCACGCGGCCCGGCGTCGGCGAAGTCCAGTTCGTGTCCAAGGAGGACGCGCTGGCGATCTTCGAGTCGCGGTTCGTGGACCAGCGCGACATCCTGGACGTGTTGCAGAGCAATCCGCTGCCGGCCAGCGTGGAGCTTCGTCTGAACGATCCGTCCGTCGTCCCCGAGCTGGCGCAGGAGCTGCAAACGATGACCACGGTCTTCGACGACGTGGTGGTGCCGCTGGACGTGGTCGAAGAGGTGATTGGGATTTCCAACCTGGCCCGCGTGGCCGGCTCGGTGATCATCATTGCCCTGACCGGCGTGACGCTGTTCGTGATCGTGAACACGATTCGGATCGCCGTGTTCGCGCGGCGCCAAGAGATTGAAATCATGAAGCTGGTGGGTGCGACCGACTGGTTCGTGCGAGGTCCGTTCGTGGCGGAGGGCGCGATCATTGGCGGCGTTGGGGCCGGCATCGCGGCCATCGCGCTGGTGGTGCTCTACGCACAAGCCGCGCCGGTCGTCACGCGGATCGTGTCGTTCCTGCCGGTGTCGACTGACACCGATTTCGTGCGCAACCTGGCGGTCTTTACGCTGCTTGTGGGTCTGATCGTCGGCAGCCTGGGCAGCTATTTCTCGGTTCGCCGCTACCTTTCGGTGTAGGGCGCGTCGGCGTGATCGTGCTGCAGTCGGTCACCAAGAGCTATGGCGACGTGCGGGCGGTAAACGGCGTCACGCTGGCGATCTCGCGAGGCGAGTTCGCCTTTCTGATGGGGACGAACGGCGCGGGCAAGACCACGCTGCTGCGCCTGATTTCCCGCGAGGAGCAGCCGGACACCGGCGTGGTCCTCGTCGGGGGCGGCAATACCGCCGAGCTGACCGGGCCGGGGCTGACGCGGCTGCGGCGGCGCATGGGCGTGGTCTACCAAGACACGCGCCTGCTGCCGAACGCCACGGTGGCCGAGAACGTGGCGCTGCCGCTCCGGGTGCGTGGCATGGGCGGTGCCGATCTGACGTCCGACGTGAAGGCGGTGCTCGAGCGGGTTCGACTAGCCGACAAAGAGTCGCGCTTTCCCCGGGAGCTGTCGGGCGGCGAGCAGCGGAAGGTGGCCATCGCGCGCGCGGTGGTCGCGAATCCCGAGATCCTGCTCTGCGATGAGCCGACGGAAAGCCTGAGCGCCGAGCGGGCGGCGGAAATCGTGGACCTGCTGCTGGACATCAACGCCGACGGCGTGACCACGGTGGTCGCCACGCACGACACGGGCACGGTGAACCGTCTGCGCCGGCGCGTGATCCACATGGACGACGGCTGCGTGCAATCGGACACATTGGTTGGCTCCGCGGCGCAGCCACAGCCCACGAACGGTCCAGGCTAGGCCCGCACTGGCATACTGGCTCCCCCCCGGAGCGCCAGCGTGGGCTGCGCCACTGACCCGCACGCAGCGCTGCGCTAGGGTTTTGGGGCGACATCGCCAAGGGCTCCTCGCATGAATCGCAACCCGCGGACGGGCATGCTGCTTGCGGCCGCTGTCGTTGCCCTATGCGCGGTGTTCAGCGCGGGCTTCATTACCGGGACCATCGCCGGGGATCAGGGGACTCAGCCACGGGACCAGTTCGCCGGCGCCGTTGACCCCGAACTGCCGGCTGACGTTGACGCAGACCAAGATCCTCGTCCGCTGGCCTTTCCGACCGCGGACGCTCGGCCCGAGACGCCCGCCGAGTTCGACGACGTTGACTTCGCCCTGTTCTGGGAGGCCTGGACCGTCATTCAGGACCACTTCTACGGCGGTCCACTCGACCCGGAGATTCTGCGGGAAGGCGCGATTCGCGGGCTTGCCGAGGCGACCGAGGATCAACACACGGTCTATCAGAACTCCGAGGAAGCCGAGCGCTCTCGTGAGCGAATACGCGGCAGCTTCGTTGGCGTGGGCATCCGCATCGAGTTGCGCGACGAAACGCCGTTCGTGCTCACGCCGCTGCCAGACTCACCGGCCGAGCGTGCCGGGATTCGCGCCAATGAGTTCGTCGTCGCGGTGGACGGCGTGGCCACGCGCGGGATGTCGCTGGCTGAGTTCGGCAGGCTCGTGCGCGGCGAGGAGGGGACGTCGGTAGTCCTCACGATGCAGCCCGAGGGGAGCGAGGACACGCGCGACGTCAGCGTCGAGCGGGCGCGAGTTCTCGTGCCGTCGGTCACGAAGGATCGGTTCGACGAAATCGGCTACGTGCGCATTGCCAATTTCGGCAGCCGCACGTCCGGCGAGCTGCGGCAGGCCCTGGACGATCTTGCGGCTAAAGACATTTCCGCCCTGGTGCTCGACCTTCGCAACAACCCGGGCGGGCTGCTCGACGCGAGCGTGCGGGTCGCGGCCCAGTTCCTGGCCAAGGGCCAGACCATTCTGATCCAGGATCACCGCCATGAGGGTCGCACGCGCTGGCGCGTTCAGGACGAAGGGGGCGATACGACGACGCCCATGTTGGTGCTCGTGAACGGCGGATCGGCCAGCGCCTCCGAAATCGTGGCCGGCGCGCTCCAAGCGCACGGCCGCGCCCAGTTGATGGGCGACGAGACCTTCGGGAAGGGCTCGATGCAAGAGCTGCATCAGTTGTCGGACGAGTCCGTGATGCGAGTGACAAGCGGCATCTGGATCACGCCGAACGACGTGAATCTCAACGACTCGGGGCTTACACCGGACGTGCCGCACGAGTCCTCGGACGGGCCCTACGGCGGCGAGGATGACGAGCTCTTGCAGGAGGCGCTGCGCCGGCTTGGCGCCGACCGCATTCCGGACGTAGACCCAAAGCAGCCGTAAGCACGGTAGGCGGCATACGTCGGGCGGGGCCGGGACACGCCTGCGCCGACCCAAAGCGGCCGGTTATCCGCTCGGCGGAACCGCCTGCACCTCGCCGGGTATCGCCACCGTGAGCCGCACGCTGAACCCGCGGGGCACGCGCGCGCCGGCGCCGGGCTCCTGCTCCGTGACCTGCTCGTCGGCCACGCCCGCCGTGGGCAGCCGGGTGAGGGCGCCGATGAATAAGCCGCGGTCGAGCAACTCGCGCTCGGCCGCCGCGGCCGGCAAGCCGCGCAGCTCCGGAACCTCGATCTCACCCACTCGCACAACGGTCAGCTCCACCTCGCTTCCGCGGGCGAGCGACGCGCCAGATGGGGGATGCTGGGACTCGACCACCCCGTTCGGCACGCTGCCGGTCTCCTTGTAGACCACCTCGGCCAGCGCGAGACCGGCAAGCTCGACGGCGCGGCGCGCGTCGTCTTCGGAGCGTCCGGCGAGCGGCGGCACGGTGACGGTTTCGACGCCACGGCTGAGGTGCAGCACCACGGCCGAGCGCCGATTGATCACGCTGCCGGCGATCGGATCCTGTCGCAGCACATGGTCGGCCGGGACGTCGCGGCTGAACGCCGCGACCTCCAGCACCTGGAAGCCACCAGCAGCGAGTCGGGCGCGTGCCTCCGTCGCGGCGAGACCCACCACGCTGGGAACGGCCGCCTGCGGCCTTCCCAGGCTCAGGGTGGCCCGCAGCGGCTCCCCGGTGCTTCGGAGGCTGCCCGCGTCCGGCGTTTGCCGGCTGACCAAACCCTCCGCGACGGTTTCGCTGAAGTCTTGGTCAAACACGATGCGGAACTCGGCGGCGGCCGCGGCGGCCTCGGCGGCCGACCGGGTGAGCCCCAGCAATTCCGGCACGCTCGCTTGCGTGGCACGGCCGTCGTCGGCCCGCGGCACCAGCAATGCCTCGGGGTTCGCCGCCTCCGGCGCCGGGGCCAGGAGAAGCTGGGCCTCCCCTAGGATCTCGTCCACGCCTTCGACCGGGTTCCCGATGACCGCCAGGATGAGGGAAAACGCCACAGCTCCGGCCGCCGTGACTCCGAGCAGCAGCCAGGCGCGCGGAGAGGCCGTGCGGCTCTCGGGCGGCGGTCGACGGGCCACGGGCACGCGTCGGCGGCGTCCCATGGGACGCCGCGGCGTGCGGGCCAGCAGAGCAGCCCATCTCCGGCTCGGGCTACGCCCGGTCATGTTCGTTCCTGCGCCGGCTAGGTGAGGGACGGCGCTTTCGCGGAGGCTGTCTGGCCATTCGCGGCATGGTGACCGTTCGCGGACTGCCGACCGTTCACGCCATTTGCCGCGGCGCCGTTCAGCGACAGCGAGAGCAGGTCTGAAACGCCGTCCTCGTGCATGGTCACTCCGTAGATCGCAGCCGCCGACTCGACCGTGATGGCATTGTGCGTGATCACGAGGAGTTGGCTGTGATCGGCAAGCTTGTGGAGCTGCCGGCAGAAACGCGCGACGTTGGCATCGTCGAGCGCGGCGTCGACCTCGTCGAGCACGCAGAACGGACTCTGCCGCACATGCAGCAGGGCCATGATCAGCGCCGCGGCCACGAGGGCGCGCTCGCCGCCGGAGAGGGCGGCCAGCTCCTGCTTACGGCGGCCGGGGAGCTTGACGTGGAATTCAACGCCCGTGGTCTCGACGTCATCGGGGGTCGTGAGCGCCATGGTGGCCGAGCCGCCGCCGAAGAGCTCGCGGAAGAGGCGGCTGAAGTGGGCGTTGATTTCGTCGAAGGTCGTGACGAATTGACTGTGCAGCTCCCGCTGCAGGCGGGCCGTGAGGGCCCGCAGGTTCGCCTCGGCACCCTCGAGATCGGCGATCTGCGACCGCGCATCGTCGACGCGCGCCTGCTGCTCGCGATATGCCTCGGGCGCCAGCGGATTCAGCGGACCCAGCTCCGCGAGGTCCCGCCGCAAGTCGGCGGCCCGCCGCTCGACGCGCCCGAGCGGCTCGTCGAGACGCTTCGGCGTCAGGTCCGCGAGACCCAGATCGTCGCGAGCGGCGCGCCGCAACTCGGTCTGCCGCTCGGCCAGCCGCTCCGTCTCGCGCTGGGCCGCGGTGAGGTCCTCACCCACGCGCCGCTCTTCGTCCGCCCGCTGCGCGGCCTGCAGGTGGAGACGCTGCGCGGTCAGGCGGACCTCAAGCAGCTGACGCTCCGCGGCCCGCGAGGCCTCACGCGCGGCCTCGGCGGCCGCGACGGCTGCGTCGTGCTCGGCGCCAACCGCCTCGCGCTGCTGGCGCGTGGCGGTGCGGGTGGCGGCGATCTCGTCAGCGAGCGCCGTCACGTGCTCACGCTCGGCGGTCACTTCCTGCAGCGATGCGGCGCGCGTCACGCGCCGGGCGCGGAGCTCAGCCACGCGGGCCGTGTCGGCGCGCTGATCCGCGGCCGCCGCCGCGTGCTCGCGCTCCAATGCAGCGAGGTCGGGTTGGCCTTGAACCGCCAAGCTTGACTGCGTCGGCAGCGCGTCGCGCGCACGCTCGACATCCGCGCGCTCGTCCGCCAGGCGCTTGAGCTCGGCGTCCAGGGCGGCGAGACGCGCCGCAGCGTCGGCATGCCGCTCCGCCAGCGAGGCTGCCCGGGCCGAGAGGCGTTCCGTCGCCACCGCGGCCACGGTGAGCGCTTCGCGCGCCGCGGCGTGCGCGGCGGTTCGCTCTGCGCGGGATTTGCGCGCGGCATCGGCTCGCGCGATGGCTGCCCGCGCCGCTTCCGATGCCGATTCCAGCGCCCGCGCCGACTGGTCGCGATCCCGGCCCGCTTGCGCGATGGCCTCGCCAATGCTCGCCAGCCGTTCGGCGATGGGATCGGCGGTGGCTTCCGTTGCGCCGATCCGAATTGACCCGTCCGCGTCGATGGCGGCGCCCGCGAGCGCGACGATCATGGGCAGCGGACCGTTGGCGGCGTGAGCTGCACGCACGCGCAGCGCCGCATCGAGATCGGTCACGACGACGATCCGCCGCAGGAGACGGCGGAGCCTGTCGTCGCCAACCTTCACGTAGGCGTCGAGGCTGCCGAGCACGTTGGGGTCCGTCCGCACGTCGTCCGAGATCTCCGGTGCTCCGGAGGCCTCGAGGAGACGCAGGCGCGCCGGGGCGAGGTCAAGCGCCCGAATGGCGGCGACGGCGGCCGAAAGGTCGGCGCGATCGCGAATCATCCAGTCGTTGAGCACATCGGACAACGCGGCCTCGAGCAGCGGCTCGTTGCGCGTGAGCGCGTCCGGCAGCAACTCGCGAAGCCGGCCCAGGACGCCGGGCACTCGCTTGCGCAGCGTCGCGTCGGTCGGCCCGGCTTCCCGCTGTGACGCCTGGGCGGTCAGCAGGGCGCGCCGCTCGGCGTGGAGGGTATCCAGCCGGCCGGCGCGGTCGGCCAGCAGACGCTCGGCGGCCGCAAGGTCGCTGGCCCGCGCTTGCTGGGCCGCATGTGCGGCGCCGGCCTCGGCTTCTGCCGCCTGGTCGTCGGCAGCGGCTTGCTCGACGCGTCGCCGCGCGGCCGCCGCACGCTGGGTGCTCGCCACAGCCTCCTGGTCCGCCGCATGTTGGGCGTGCGCCAGGCTGGACTGGTCGCCGGCAAGGCGGGATTGCTCACTCGTCAGCTGATCGGCGCGCTCGCGCACCATCGCGTCGCGGGCCGTGAGTTCCGCCAGCTTGCTTGCCTGTGCGTGCCTGGCGTCGGCTGCGGCTCGCGCATCGGCCAACGCCGCGGCAAGGCGTTCCAGTCGCTCGGCGCGGCATTCGACGCGCTGCGCCAGCTCGTGGTGCGTGCGGTCCTCCTGGGTGGCTTCGGCCTTGAGCGCCGCCTGGCGGGCGCCGAGGGCCTGGGCGCGCGCGGGTACGTCGGCGGCGCGCGCCTCCAGATGCACCAGGCGTTCGCGCAACTGGTGCTGCCGAGCCTCCAGGGCGCCCAGGGCACCGGCGGCCGCGGTTTCGTCCGCGCGGCGCCGGCGTAGCTCGTCGTCATGGCGCTGCGCGTCCAGATCGGCCGCCGACGCTTGCCGTCGCAGCTCGGCGGCGGGAGTTGCCGTGAGCGCCGCCATGCGCCGCGCCACGGCTTGCTCGCGCTCCTCGGCTTCGGCGATCTGTCGACCGACGGCGTCAAGCCGGTGCCGCAGCAGCGCGATGCGCGCGGCCCGCAGCTCGGATTCGAGCTCCCGGCCGTGCTCGGCAATCTCGGCCTGGCGCCGGAGAGTCTCAAGGCCAGGCTCGATTTCGGCCACAAGATCGCGCAGTCGCTCCAAGTTTCGGCGCGTCCCGGCGAGTCGCCGCTCGGCCTGGTCGCGGCGGGCCTGAAATCGGCCAATGCCCGCCACCTCTTCGAGGAAGCTACGCCGCTCCTCAGGGCGCTGCCGCAGCGTGGCGTCGATCTGTCCCTGGCTCACGATCGAGGCTCCACCGGCCCCGATCCCGCCCGCGCTCATCAGGTCGACAATGTCGCGGAGACGCACTCGTGCGCCGTTGAGGGTGTATTCGCTCTCTCCGGACCGAAACAGCCGGCGACCGATGACGACTTCGGCGTATGGCGTGGGCAGCCAGGCGTCGGCGTTGTCGAATACCAGCAATACCTCGGCCATGCCGGTGCGCGGGCGCGACGCGGTGCCGCCGAAGATCATTTCCTCGGACCGGCGGACGCGCAGGGTTCGCAGCGTCTGTTCCCCGAGCGCCCAGCGAATGGCGTCGGCGAGGTTGCTCTTGCCGGACCCGTTTGGTCCGACCACGGCTGTCACTCCGTGCGGCAGCTCGACGACGGTGCGCCGCGAAAAGGTTTTGAAGCCTTGTAATTCAATGCGTCGCAGGTGCACCGCTCAGCCGCTCCCGTTCAACAGACGCAGCGCCGCGCGCGCCGCGTCCTGCTCGGCCCGCTGCTTGCTCGATCCTTCGCCTTGCGCCAACTGCTCGTCGTCGACCGTGACGGCCATGCGGAAGCGGCGGTCATGGTCCGGCCCGCTCGCGTCGACGAGCTCGTAGACCGGGGTGGCCGCACGCTCGACGTGCAGCCGCTCCTGCAACTGGGTCTTGTAGTCCTTCTGCGGACCGGCGCGACCGCGCGCGCCAAGCGCATCGCTGACGAAGGGAGTGATGAAGTCCCGTGCCGCTTCCAGACCGGCGTCGAGATAGACGGCGCCGACCAGGGCCTCGAAGGCGCGACCGAGCACCGAGGAGCGCTTGCGGGCGCCGGTCATTTCGGCGCCGCGCCCGAGCATCAGATGCGCCCCAAGGCCAAGCGTCTTGGCGAAGCCGGCCGCAGCGTTCAGATTGACGAGCGAGGCGCGAGCCCGGGTGAGCTCCCCTTCGTCATAGTCGGGATGACGCTGGTACAGCAGCTCGGTCGTCACGAGGCCAAGAACGGCGTCGCCCAGGAACTCCAGCCGCTCGTTGGAGTCGGTTGGCGCCAAGTCGGCTTCGTTGATGAGCGAGCGATGCACCAGCGCCTGCCGCAGGAGGGCGGGGTTGGCGAACCGAACGCCCATCTGCGCCTGGAGCGCTGCCGGCGCCTCGTGGGGCGCGGGGTCAGCGGTCGGCGCAGCCATGGAACGCCAGCGCAGTGGCAGCGACTGAACGAAGGGTGGGTGAAACGAATGGGCGAGTGGCCGTGCGGAGGGTCCGCGAACTCAGACGATGACCTCCTTGCCCCCCTGCTAGGTCTGCGCCGCCGGAACCGGATAGACCGGCGCACACCACGATCGATAGCGGGCGTTTCCGCCGCGCACGATGTCAAAGTATAAGTCCTGGAGCGCGCGCGTGACGGGACCGATGCCGCCGTCACCGATCACGCGCCCATCAACCTCGCGCACCGGCGAGATCTGCGCGCCGGTGCCGACCAGGAACAGCTCGTCGGCGATGTAAAGCTCGGTGCGGTCGACGCTGCGCTCAATGGTGTCGATCTGAAGCTCGTCGCGCGCGATCTGGATGACCGTACGCCGTGTCACGCCCTCGAGGATGTCGTCGCTCACGGAGGGCGTGACCAGGACGCCATTACGCACGAGGAACACGTTCTCGGCGGTTCCTTCACTCACGTGGCCGTCCTCGGTGAGCATGATGCCCTCGTCGAAACCCGTCTCGACCGCCTCGGTCTTGGCCATCGCCGAGTTGACGTACAACCCGCTCACCTTGCCCCGGGCCGGGATCATGTTGTCATTGATCCGCCGCCACGAGGCGATCGTGCAGCGAATGGGCCGCTCGACGTCCAGGTAGGGCCCAAACGGCACGACGAACATGGTGAACTCGTCGTCGATGAGCGCCGGGCCGTTCTCAGTCTGGCGAACCATGCTCAAGCCAATTTGGCACGCCGACTTGTAGACGAGCGGCCGCACGTACACGTCTTCCTGAAAGTCGCCCGACCGCACCAGCGTCCGCGCGATTTCAACCAGCTCATCGTCAGAGTGTGGGATCGCCATGCGCAGGATCTTGGCGGACTGCCGCATGCGCTGGAAATGCTCAGGCGCGCGGAACAGGTACATCTGTTCGTCGTCTTCATTCCAGTAGCCGCGGATGCCTTCGAACACGCCGGTACCGTAGTTGAGCGCATGCGTCATGACGCTCACCTTGGCGTCGTCGAAATCTACATACGAGCCTTGAAAGAAGGCCTGCACGGGCGGGTCCTAGGCGCGGTAAGCACGCACGGCGGCGTGCAAGGAGCTTCCGGATACGAGCCGAATGAACCGCGGCGAGCTTAGCATTTAGGGTCCCGCGTCCGGCTCTGCGCCGTAACTTCGCCGGCGCAGAAAGACGAGCTCGCCACGCAGGTCGGTGGTCGCGTGGTAGGCCTTGAAGCCCCACTTCTCATACAAGCGCCGTGCGTAGGCGTTGGGACCGTCGACGCCAATTGTGAGCACGTCGGCGCCGCGCGCCTCGGCTTCGCCCGAGGCGGCGCGGGTCAAGGCCTCGGCAATGCCCAGGCGTCGGAATGACTGCGCCACGATGAGCGTATGCAGATACACCGCCCGCCGCCCGTCCGCGATGCCGCGGTCGAGATGCCGATGCCGGATCCACAGCTGCGCGACGAGCGCCCCATTGAATGTCGCCACAAGGCCGGATTGGACGTTCTGGCGCTGCTCGTCGAAGTACCGTCGCAGCACGCGCCGCTGGGCGATCCGTCGCTCGGGACCCCACAGCTCGCTCATGGGCTCGAGATCCTCGGGCGCGGCGCGCCTGATCTCGATCGGGGTGTCGATGGTCACCCGATGAGATCCGTCGGCTGCAATCTCAATCGTCATGGCGACTGGGGTTCGGGGACGCCTATGGCGCCTTCCTGCGCGAGGCGATCGAGCTCGGTCGAGTCAACGTCGAGCAGTTCGCCCAGCACGGCACGGGTGTGCGCGCCCCAGGCGGGCGACGGATCGCCGAGGTCGGTCTCCACGCCCGAGGCCTTGATGGGGGCGCCGGGCACCGGCAGCCGACCGATGTGCGGCTGGTCCATCTCCACGATCATGTCGCGGGCGCGCAAGTGGGGATCGTTCAAGAGGTCCGACATGCGGTTGACTTTCGCACAGGGGATTCCGGCCTCGAGCAGGATTTCCAGCCAATGATCCGTCCCATGCGCCCGCAGCACGTCTTCCAAGGATTCGGCCAGCTCTTCGGCGCGCTCGGCGCGGAGGGCGTTGGTGGTGAATCGCGCGTCGTCCGCCAGAGCAGGCGCGCCGAGCGCGGTGCACAGGCGTCGCCAGAGCGCGTCGTTGCCGCAGGCGATCACGATCTGTCCGTCAGCCGTCGCAAAGGTGCTGAAGGGCGCAATGGCCGGATGCCGGTTGCCGATGGGTCCGGGGTCCTCGCCGCTGACCCAGTAGCGCGCCATGGCGTTTTCAACCACCGCGACCAGGGCGTCCATCATCCCGAGATCGACGTGGCAGCCCTCTCCGGTGCGTTCGCGGCGTTGCAACGCGGCCAGCACCGCAATGGCCGCGTAGAGGGCGGGAACGATGTCGCCCAAGGAAGCGCCCACGCGCGTGGGCCCGCCGCCGGCGGGCCCGGTAATCCCCATCAGACCGCCCATGGCCTGGATGATGACGTCATAGGCCCCGCGATCACGGTAGGGGCCGACCTGGCCGAAGCCGGAGACGGAGACATAGACGATGTCGGCGTTTCGCTCTTTGACCGCGTCGAAGCCGAGCCCAAGCCGTTCGAGCGTGCCGGGCCGGTAGTTTTCGACGAGCACGTCGGCGCGCGCGGCGAGCCCGAGCGCCAATTCGACCGCCCGCGGGTGCTTGAGGTTGAGCGCCACGCTCTCCTTGCCGCGGTTGATGCTGGCGAAGTAGAGGCTGTGCCCGTCGACGAAGGGTCCCATGCCGCGGGCTTCATCGCCCTCGGGGCTTTCGATCTTGATCACGCGCGCGCCCAGATCGGCGAGCGTCATGGTGCAGAACGGCCCGGCCAGCACCCGCGTGAAGTCCAGCACCAGGGCGCCGTCGAGGAATCCGGCCATCAGGGACTCGTCCGGAACCGCCGCGGCCGAATCACGACGCGGTCGAGCGCGCCGCGCGGATGCGCTGCAGCAGCCATCCCTGGACGCCAACCATGCGCTGCGCCGAGTAGAGCGCAAACACGGCAAACAAGATGCGCAAGCCGAACGCGGGAATGAACTGGGCAAACTGCGCGCCCACGGCGCCGCCCACGATGCCCCCGGCGGCGATATAGAGGGCCCAGCGGAAATCGACGTTGCCCTGGCGAAAGTGCTGCGCGGCTCCCGAGATCGCGGTCGGAACGATGACGGCCAGCGAGATGCCCTGGGCGACGTGCTGCTCGATGCCCATCACGATGACCATGGCGGGAACCATGACGATGCCGCCACCCACGCCCATCGTCCCGGCCACCAACCCGGTGACCGTGCCGGCGATCAGCGCCGCGACGATGAGTTGAATCCCTTCCATTTGCCCGAACATGGCGGCGCTTTGGGCCGAGAGCAGCAGCCGAATCGCCGTGAGCATGAGGAGCACGGCGAATCCGCGCCGGAGGACCGTGGCGTTCAGATGCTTGGTGAGGCGCGCGCCCACCACCGCAAACCCGACCGACGTGCCGGCCAGCGAGGCCACGACGAGCCAGTCCATGCCGTGCGCGATCCAGTAGGGAATCACGGCGCTGATGGCAATCGGCACGATCATGGCCAGCGAGGTGCCATGTGCGCGGTGCTGGGTCATGGCCAGGATCGCGACCATCAGGGGCACCATGACGATGCCGCCGCCGACGCCCACCAGCCCGCTGATCAGACCGCCGGTGAGGCCGATCGCGATGACAAAGGGGGCGGGCGGACGCCGAGCAGGCGACGCTGGCGGAGACGACATAAGGTTGCCGGATTATAGGGAGGCGGGGAGTCGCCGCCGCGTATACTCGCACCCCGCCGACGTGTAGATGGGGAGCGCCGTGTCCTCCCCGCCGCAGGTTCCCAACCTCCACCTGGCTGCGTCCCTCTTCGGACAGCAGCTCGATCCCCTGCGTGAGCGCGAGTGGCTCGTAACGAACGGCCTCGGCGGCTATGCCGCAGGCACGGTGGGCGGGCCCGCCACGCGCCGCTATCACGGATTGCTCGTCGCCGCGGCTCCCCCGCCCAACGCCCGCTGGGTGTTGGTGGCCGGCGCCCAGGTCCAGGCCACCGTGGGCGACGAGCGCTATTGGCTCACCACGCACGAGTACCTGGACGGCACGGTCCACCCGGACGGCTACCGCCACCTGACCGGATTCGAGCTGGTCGGAAGTCGACCGAATTGGACCTGGAACGTTGCCGGCCAGACGCTGCGAAGCGACCTGTGGATGCCGTACGGCGCCAACCAGACGGTGATTCGCTATCGCAACGACGGCGAGGCGCCGGTCGAGTTGGAGTGGCAGCCCCTGGTGTCGCTGCGCTGGTTTCATCAACTGGTCACCGGACCGCGTCAGGTCGAACTCACACAGGTCCCGGACGCCCGCGCAGTGATGAATTCGGGTGACGCGCCGCCGCTCGTCGTGGACCACAGCGGCTGGGAGTTTCATGCGGCGCCGGACTGGCACTGGAATCTGGCGCGTGCGATCGAGCGGGGGCGGGGCTTCGACGATCACGAAGACGCGTTCACGCCGGGCGTCTTTCGCACGACCATCGAGCCCGGGGACGCCGCTTCGCTGGTGCTGGCCGCGGGAGAGCCGGAGGACGTCGGCGACGTCGAGCGCGAACCGGCCGCCACGGACCGGCGCGCCGCCGAGTTGGTGGAGGGGTGCAGGAGCGATCTCGAAGCCCAGCTGCGGCTGGCCGCGGACCAAGTCCTGGTGCGGCGCGGCGGGCCGGCGCACGCCGCGCTGCCGAACACGGTGATTGCCGGCTATCCGTGGTTCGGCGATTGGGGACGCGATACGTTTATCGCCCTCCCCGGCCTGTGCCTGGCGACGGGACGGGCCGACGTGGCGCGAGCCGTTTTGGTGGCGTACGCAAGCTTCGTGGACCGGGGCATGGTGCCGAACCGCTGGCCGGATGCCGGCGATGCCCCGGAGTACATCTCGGTCGACGCGGCGCTGTGGTTCCTCCACGCCCTCGAGGCCTATGTGGACGCCACGGGCGACACGGAAATTCTTGAGGGCCTGGGAACCGCCGTGCTGGACGTCGTGGACTGGCACGTTCGCGGCACGCGCCACGGGATCCAGATGGACCCGGAGGACGGTCTGATCACCCAGGGGGCCGAGGGTCTGCAGCTCACCTGGATGGACGCCAAAGTCGGCGATTGGGTGGTCACGCCGCGGCGCGGCAAGCCGGTGGAGATCAATGCGCTGTGGTGGCGCGGACTGACGTTTGCCGCCCGCGCGTTCGAAAACCTGCAGTGGGACGCGGGCGATACCCGAAAGCTCGCGGACCAGGCAGCGGCATCGTTCGCGCGGCGGTTCTGGAATCCTGAAACCGGCTGCCTCTACGACGTGGTGGATGGGCCGTCGGGTGACGATCCGGCCATCCGGCCCAATCAGGTCCTCGCATTGGCGGTGGGTCCGAACTTGCTGCCGGCGGCCCGCGCCGAGTCGGCGCTGGAGGTGGTGGAACGGGACCTGGTCACGCCCGTGGGCCTGCGCAGCCTGTCACCCTCCGATGCCGCCTATCGGCGCGAGTATGGCGGGGACCCGGTCCGGCGCGACGGCGCCTATCATCAAGGACCCGTGTGGAGCTGGTTGCTCGGCATGTACGTGCGCGCAGCCGTGGCCCTCGGTCGGACGCAGCGCGATCTGGAATGGATCGAAGGCGGCTTGGAACGGCACCTGGCTGAAGGAGCGATCGGCACGGTCAGCGAAATTTTCCAGCCGGAGTCTCCATACGCGTCGGACGGCGCGTTTGCCCAAGCGTGGGGCGTCGGCGAGTGGTTGTGGGCGCTGCAGGCGTTGCGGCGCGCCCCCGCGTGAACCCAGTGGATGATCACTGGCCGACCCCGACCGGCAAGCGCATCGCGCTGCCCTCGGGCGTCTGCCACTACCGCGAAGCGGGGGAGGGCCGGCCAACCATCGTGCTGCTCCACGGCTTGGCCACCGATTCGCGCATCTACGGCCGCCTGCAACTGCTGCTGGCGGAATCGGCGCACACGGTTGCTCCCGACCTGCTCGGCTGGGGCTTCTCGGAACCCAATGAGGGGCTGGCGTTCAGCTTCGATACGGTCGACCGCACCGTGGCCCAGTTCATCGAGGCGCGAGGCCTGGAGGATGTCGTGCTGGTGGGGCACGAGATGTCGGGGCCTGCGGCGATTCGTTGGGCGGCGGCGAATCCCGGGCGGACTCGCGGCCTGGTGCTGCTGAACACCTACTACGGCTGGAACTCGGCCCGCATGCCGCCGGTGCTGAAGGTCCTGCACGCGCCGATCGTCGGCGGCGTGCTGCAGCTCGCAATCGGCGCCTTGCGGACAGTGCTCTTCGACCGTCTCTATCGCTGGCAAATCGGTCGCGTCTGGGCGGCGCAAACTCCCCTGTCCGACGCGTTGACCCGCACGCTCTGCGAGACGATTTCGACGTCTGCGTTCGCCCGCCGTGCGCTGCACCGGATCAACGATGAGCTTCCGGCCCAGATCAATGCCAACCAACGGCGCCTGGACATGCTGGCGCAGTTGCAGTGCCGCACGCTGATCGTGTGGGGCGGGCGCGATCCGTACCTCGCTCCCCACGTGGCGCGCCAATTCCGCCGGCTGATCCCGAACTCCGAGCTCCACCTCATCCACGACGTGGGGCATTACGTGCAGGCGGAGGCGGCCGAAGACGTGGCGGGCGCCATCGGGGCATTCGTGGAGCGGTGCCGGGGCGAGGGGTAGCGGGCAGACTGCCCGTCGGCAGGCATGCCGGGGCTAGATTCCCGCCTCCGGAGACCTTTTCAAGATCCGGTCGGACGAAGGACGGTCGGAGGAATCCCACCAGCCCCCAAATCCAGCGAGGGGTGGATTGCCGCCTTCGCGGGAATGACGGACTGTAATTGGCTGGTATTCCGGATCGGTCGCTTGATTTGCCTCCGTATACTCGCCAGCGCGACTCCACTTACATCCAACTGCTATGAGCACGCACCGCATCGCCCTGCTTCCCGGTGACGGCATCGGCGTCGACGTGGTCCGCGAAGGGCAACTCGTCCTCGACACGCTGGCCCAGACCACCGGAGCCATGCGGTGGGACATGCAAGAGTTCCCCTGGAGCTGCGACTACTACCTGGAGCACGGCCAGTACATGCCGGACGACGCGCTCGACATTCTGGACGGCTTCGACGCCATCCTGTACGGGGCCTGCGGGCTACCGGATGTGGTGCCGGACGAGATTTCCCAGCACCAGGGGGTGCTGCGGGTTCGGCAAGGGTTCGAGCTCTACGTCAACCTGCGTCCGGCGCGCCTGCTGCCCGGCCTGCCGACCCCGCTGGCGGGAAAGGGGCCAGGCGATTTCGACCTGCTGTGCGTGCGGGAAAACTCGGAGGGCGAATACGCGGGATGCGGCGGGCGCGTTCACCAGGGGTCGTCGTACGAGGTGGCGCTGCAAACCACGGTCTTCACCCGTGAGGGTGTGGAGCGCATCATTCGCTATGCGTTTGAGATGACCCAGCGTTTGGGGCGACGCCACGTGACCAACGTGACCAAGTCCAACGCGCTGCAGTTCGCGCCGGTGTTCTGGGACGAGGTTTTCGAGGAAGTGGCCGCCGACTATCCCGGCATCACCACCGACCGGAACCTGGTGGACGCGGCGGCGGCGCGGATGGTGAGCAGCCCGGAGACGTTTGACGTGCTGGTGGCCTCGAACCTCTTTGGCGACATTCTGTCGGACATCGGCGGCGCGCTGATGGGGAGCTTGGGCGTGCCGGCGAGCGCCAATATCAATCCCGAGGGCGCGCATCCGCCCATGTTCGAGCCGGTGCATGGGTCGGCGCCAGACATCGCGGGCCAGGGCATCGCGTCCCCGATCGCGACGATTTGGGCCACCTCGATGATGGTGGAGCACCTTGGCCATCCGGAGGAAGCCGAGCTGGTGATGGGCGCGCTGGGCGACGTGACGGCCTCCGGCGTGTTGACGCCGGATCTCGGCGGCGACGCCACCACCGCGGAGTGCGGCGCGGCGGTGCGGGACGCCTTGCGGGCTCGCGCGGTGTCGGCCGCGGCGTAGCATCAACTCTTGTCCGCGAGCCCAATGACCCCTAGGATGGAATTCCTGCTTCACCGCGAAGCCCGCGCGACGCACTAGGCCAGCTTTATGTTCGGCGTCGGCCTCGAAGAATTCATCGCGATCATCATGGTCGCGCTCATCGTCCTGGGCCCCGAGCGGCTGCCCATCGCCATGCGCCACGTCGGTCGCTGGGTGCGGAAGCTGCGCGACATGTCGCGGGAGTTCCGACGCGAGTTCGCCGAAGAGTTCGCCTTTATCCAGGAGGAGATGAGCGAGCTGCGGAAGGAGGCGGACGCCACCCGCAGCGAGCTGGCGGAGATTCGCCGCGAGCTCGGCCAGACGGTCCAGGAGACCGCCGACGAGGTCAAGGACATTCGCAACGAGGTGGTCTCGGACGTGCAGGGCGCGGTGGACGCGGTAAGTGGACGGGAGTCGTCGTCGACGCCGGCCCTCCCGCCGCCGGACTTGACCACCGAAAACGGCGCGGCGGCGAACGGGGAATCCAAGGGACCGCGCATGCCGTCGTTCGCCCCGGACGCCGCGGACGCGATGGCGCTGGCCATATCGGAGACGTTTTCCGCCAACGGGGTCTCCGCGTCGGAGAACGGCGCCGTGGAAGCGCCGGAGGCGCCGGGGCCAGCGGCCACGCCCGACAAACCTCCAGCGCGGCTGGAGGCCTTTGCGCCGGACATCGGCGAGCCGGAACGGCCGCCCGACCTGCACCCGGCGGCGCCTGTGCTGCCGCCACCGCGGGAAGCCCTTCCCGAGCCGCCCGTGCCGGCGGCCCCGGCGGAGCCGGCAGCGTCGCCCGAAGCCGCGCCTTCGGTCGGCATCGGCAAGGTGCCCGAGCCCGGGCTCCGAAATCAGCTTGGCGGGTTCATGCGCCTGATCATCATGAAGGCGCTGGAGACTGATTCGGCGTTTCGCGAACAGGCGGAAGAGGCGCTGCGCGCGCAGGCGCGCGCCGACGCCGTGACCGCCGCCGAGGGCGACGAAGACCCCGACGTCCTGGAGCTGGTGGCCGCGTGGGTGCGTCAGCGGCGCCAACTGGTCGGCAGCGAGCACATCACGGTGCGACAGAAGGCGCCCGAGTCGGCCATTGTCGAGCTGTTCGAGTGTCCCTATGGACTCAAGTCGGGCGACGCGCACCCGGTGTGCGACGTGAGCAACGTCTACGACGCGGCCTTTTTCGAGCAATTCGACATGACGGCGATGTACGCGGCGCGCATGTCGGACGGCGCGGCGCACTGCAAGCTGATGGTGGTCACCAACGAACGCCTGAAGGCGGTGGAGCAGGGCGAGGCGGAAGCCGGGGCGGAGGGCGAAGCCGCTGAAGCCGAAGAACTGGCGCCGCCGGCAAGCTGAGACGACGGCGCCCGGGCCGCGCTCGAAAGACCGGCGGTAGTTGGCTTAGTCGACCACCGCGATGGCGGTTATCTCGACCAGCAAGTCTTCGCGCACGAGTCCCGGAATGATCAGCAGCGTGTTGGGCGGGTAGGCGCCCTCGGGGTAGCACTTGGCGAAGGCCTCGCGTCGCGCGTCCAGGAAGGGTTGAACGGCGTCGCGTCCGACGACGTAGGTGGTGAACTGCACGACGTTTGCCCAGGACGCGCCGGCGCTCTCGAGCAGTCGCCCGATGTTGCGGAACGTTTCGAGCGTTTGCGCATGCGCGCCGCCGTCACCGGTGAGGCTTCCGTCCGCGTCGAGTCCAACTTGCCCCGCGAGGTAAAGGGTGCGGCCGCCCGCAGCCTGCGCCACGTGGGAATAGGCGCCGATGGGTGGATGCACGCCGTCTGGGTTGTGGACGGATGGGTTGCCGTTGGGCATCAGGCGTGCCTCCTCACTCGGCGCTCATCGACATGCGCCGGCGATCCCAGGTTTCGGTCACAGCTCGACTTCGCGAACCGGCGCCTTGTAGATCAGATCCTCTATCTGGACGCGAAACTCGGCGGCGGCGGATTCGAGGTCGAACACAATGGACACCGTCTCCTCGCTGCCGGGCAGCAATGACTCGGCAAACATCAGCGGTCGGCCTTCGTTGGCAGGCTTGGGAGTGGTGGAAAGTCCGTTTGTGCCCGCGTCGTCATAGCCGAAGCTGGCGCCGCTGTCGTCGATGAGATTCACCCGTTCGGGCGAATACTGGATGAGCGCCGACGTGGGATTCTTGAACCTCGCCACCACGATGACGTACACGCCGTTCGTGGGCATGAAATCGCGCCCGAAATACTGTGGGATGGACGGCACGGTGTATAGGTCGACCAGGGTGATATGGAGATTCGTGTCCGAGACGGCCGTTTCTCCGACGGCGAGGTCGGTGACCTCAACTGTCGGTTCCGGAGTTGCAGAGGCGGCGGTCGCGGTGGGCTGGCCCGGAGTAGCCTCGCCCGCAGCCGCTTCGGTCGCAGTCACCGCGGCGGTCGCCGCGGAGGACGCCGCCTCGGTTATCACCACAGCCGCTGTTGGGGTCGGGGGCGCCGCCACGCTCGAGCCGGCCCTGGCGCGCTCTTCGGCTTCCCGGGCAGCCTCGATGCTGGCAAGCAGCGCCTCTTCACCCGGGGCGTACACGATCCGGAGGAGCGCAAGGGCAACGCCAACGAGAATCACCGAGCCCACGAGGAACCGCGCGCTGCCGGGCATGCGCCCAATGCCGGAGAGGCGAGCGGTCACGTCAGCGTCTTTGCCCGAATTTTCACCGGCCATTCGTCCTGTCTACCGCCAGGCGCCGGATGCTCACGCCTGACGGTCACACCCGATGCTAGGCAGGCGAGCGAAGGCCGTCAACGCGCCGCGGTTCCGGGAGTCGCGGCTGCATCCGGCAACACAAAGCCTTTCGGGAGGATTGCGCGGTCAAGATTGGCGCCAGCGAGGTCCACACCGGCGAGCGAGGCGTCGGTCAGATCGGCGCCGCTGAGGTTGGCGGCCCGGAGATCGGCATTCGTCAGAATCGCGCCCCGCAAGCTGGCGCCGGCAAGCAGCGCCCGTCCCAGATCCGCGCGGCTGAGCTTGGCGAAGCTCAAGTCGGCATTGGGCAGATCGGCGAAGTGCAAGGTGGCGCCCGTGAAGTCCGCATGGCGCAGGTTCGTCCCGCGAAGCCCAGCGCCATACAGATACGTGCCGGCCAGCGTGGCGTGGGAGAGGTCGGCGCGGTCGAGCGTTGCCGCCAGCAAGTCGGACCCGCGGAGATCGGCGCTGCGCCCAACCGTGGCATACCCGGAGAGGTTGGACTCGGTGAAGTCGACGAAACGCAGGTTGGCCTCGCTGAGGTCCGCGCCCGTTAGGTCGGTGCGGGTGATCTCGGCGCCGTAAAGGCGGGCGCCGTCGAGGCGAACCTGGGAGAGGGCGGCGTCGCGGATCGTGGCCTGGGTCAGGTTCGCGCGGGTGAGGGTGGCGCCGCGAAAGTCGCTGCCGAACAGCCGCGCGTTTGCCAGCACCGAGCCTGTGAAATCGGCGCCGGGCAGCTTGGCGTTGGTGAACGACGCCCGCGTCAGGTTCGCATCGGTAACGACGGCTCTCGCGGCCGTGACACCTTGCAGCTGGATCGAACGCGCCTCGACCCCCGCCATGTGCACGTCGGTGAGCGTGGCGTCCCGCAGCTCCGCCCACACCATCTGCGCGCCCGCAAGCGACGCGCCGACGAAGCGCGAGCGATGCGCCGCAATGCCGGTCAGGTCGGCCCCATCCAGCCGCGCCTCGCTTAGGTCGGCATCGACGAGAATCGCCAGCCGCAAGTTCGCACCCCGAAGGTCCGCGCCGGAGAGATTCGCACCAGCAAGATCCGCCTTCTGAAGATGCACGCCGGCAAGATCGGCGCCGCGCAGGTCAACGCCGGGACAGAGAGTGGGTTCCCGGAGCCACGACTCGGCAAATGCCGACTGAATCGCGCACCCGTTGACGACCATGGCGTTCCGACTGAGGGTGAGCACGACCGCCAACGTGACCAGCGCACCCGCGCCGGCAACAAGCAGCGTCGCGACGACGGCGCGAAGGATAGTTCCCATGGATTCGCGGCTTGCAAGCCGAATCTCGCCGGCACGCCCTACCGAAGGTTGCAGAGCGAGTATGCGCCACGTAGCATGAGACTGCTGGCCATGCGGCGCCTCGATGGCAGGCTAGGTGTGCGTCAGCCCGTGGGACTGCGGCGATGACGCAATACATCACCCGGCGGATTTTGATCTCAATCCCACTTTTATTTGGGATTTCTATCATTACGTTCATCATCATCAATATGGCTCCTGGGGATCCGCTCACCGCGCTCTTAGATCCAGAGGACCAAATCTCCCTCTCGGTACGAGACATTGAAGCGATGAGGCGCGAACTCGGTCTTGACCGGCCGGGCCCGGTGCGCTACGTAATCTGGCTGAAAGAAGCGCTGACCGGGAATCTGGGGTTCTCATATCAGACGAAGCGACCCGTGGTTGAGATGGTTCTTGACAAATTGCCAGTTTCCCTGAGCCTCATGGGGGTGGCCCTGTCTCTTGCCTCATCGATTGGGGTTATATTTGGCGTTATCTCAGCATTGAAGCAGTATTCAGTGATAGATTATTCGCTCTCGGTAGTCTCATTTTTTATGATCTCAATCCCACAATTCTTCTTTGCTCTCTCGGGCATGCTGATATTCGCGGTGTGGCTCGGGTGGCTGCCCGTATTCGGCATGTGGACGGCCGGCGAAGACCCCGAGCTGTGGGATCTCGCCCGCCATGCCATCCTGCCGATCTCGGCCCTGATGCTGCAGGACATTGCGGTGTACATGCGCTACACGCGGGCGTCGATGCTCGATACGCTCTCCGCCGAGTACGTGCTGACCGCGCGGGCCAAGGGGCTGAGCGAGACGCTCGTCCTTTGGAAGCACGTGTTTCGCAACGCGCTGGTGCCGCTGGTCACGATTCTGGGACTTTCGTTGCCGGCGCTCATCGGCGGCGCGCTCATCATCGAGACCATCTTCTCGTGGCCCGGCGTGGGCGCGCTGGCCTACGATGCGCTGCGGCAACGTGACTATCCGGTGCAGATGGCGGTGTTGCTGATGGGCGCCACAGCGGTCCTCGCCGCCAACCTGCTCACGGACGTGGCCTACGCCTGGGTCGATCCGCGCGTGCGTCACTCGTAAGGCTGGGGCACGTGTCACCGGAGACCCCACGGAACGATCGCCCGCCACCAGCCGAGGCGGACGGTGGCGCGGCAGCCGTGACCGCGCAGCGACGCCGGGAGGCGGTCGAGCTCCTCGACCTTCCGCCCGAGCTCTCGCCCTGGACGCGGGCGCGCCGGCGCTTCATGTCGCACAAGCTGGCCGTGCTCGGGCTCGCCATTCTCCTGAATATGGTCCTGATCTCGGTTTTCGCGGAATTCGTGGCCCCCTACGATCCGACGCGGAACCACCTGCACAAGTTGCTGGCCCCGCCGGACTCCCTGAATTGGCTCGGAACCGACCGATCCGGTCGCGACACGTTCAGTCGCGTCGTATACGGATCCCGCGTCTCGCTCTCCGTGGGCGTTGTGGCGGTATCGATCTACTTGGCGATCGCGTTTGCCATTGGGGCAAGCGCAGGATTGGCAGGCGGTCGCGTCGACAACATCCTGATGCGTTTCACGGATCTCATCATGACCTTTCCCTCATTCATTCTCATCGTCATCATGGCCGGCATCCTCGGACCAAGCATCATCAACGTGATGGTGATCATCGGGATTTTCGGCTGGCCGGGACTGGCGCGTTTGATTCGCGGGCAGATCCTGGTCCAGCGCGAGCTGGACTACGTGATCGCCTCACAGGCGCTGGGCGGCAGCCTGCGGCACATCATCCGGCGCCATGTGCTGCCCAACGTCGTGGGTCCGGTGTCGGTGGCGATCACGCTCGGAGTCGCCGGGGCGATCCTGGCGGAGGCCGGACTGAGTTTCCTGGGTCTCGGCATTTCGGAGCCGGCGGCAAGCTGGGGGACGATGATCAGCAACGCCCGCGGGATCGCGTTCATCGACGCCGCGCCGGCTCTGTGGCTGTCGCCCGGCCTCTCGATTGTCCTGGCGGTGCTGGCGATCTATTTCGTTGGGGACGGGCTGCGGGACGCGTTTGACGTGCGCGGCAGCGGGTCGGGGAACTAGCAAGGCCGCTTCCTCTACAAGCCAGGTGTCCGGTGGCCCGCGCTGCGAGCAGCGTGGGATCGTCCGACTCTCTTACCCCCGTATCCGCACCACGGGGCAGGCACTAACCGTCTTTCAAAGGGGAGAACTTTGCGTAAAGAGCTCGGGGCGACGCATGCGTCGCCCCGACGCTTGGACGAAGAGCTTCGGCGGCCCAGGATTCCCTACGTTCACAAACGAAGTGCAACACCTAGCGAAGGGGCGGCGGCCGGAAGAAGTTCACGGGCGTTGTGCCCAATCGCCTGCCCCTTAGATTGCTCGCTCCGCTCGGAACGACAGATCGGACGAAATGACGGGCCTTTCGCGGGAGTGAAGGGGGGCCCTTGCAAAGGTCTCGCAGTGGGGAGAGGGATCCCGACCGGCCGCGGTTGAAGTTCCCAGGCTGCACGCAGCCTGGGCCACCGGGCTTCAGTGATTAAGCCACCGAGGCGGCGGGGATTGCTCCCCGCCGCCTCGGTAAACGGGCGTCGAGCCGGCCAGAAGGCCGACCCGATCCGAGGACTACCCGCTGAAGTCCTTGCCGTCCCAGCGCGGGTCGATCCACGTCTTCTCGACGGGCGACCGCACCGGCTGCACGTAGGTCTGCTGCCAGAGCGGGCCCTGCATGCGACGGTGGTAGATGTTGCGGACGGTGCCGTAGTCGACCGGCCCGGCCACCATGGTGCCGCGCGCGTGGATGTACTTGGCGATCTCGAACCACGCTTCCTGCAGCTCCGCCACATCGGAAATCTGCTGCGCCTTTTCGTACATCGCGTCGATGACGGGGTCGCAGATGTCGGCGGCGTTGAAGCCGGCCTGGCTGTAGTACCAGCCGCACTTCATGCGCTGCCAGCCGTCTTCCAGGGTGTTGAAGCCGCCGAAGTTGTGCATGCTGAGGTCCCAGTTGCGGGCCTCGTAGAGCTCCTCGACAACAGCCGCGACGTCGATGCGCATGAACTGCACGTCGAGGCCAACATCCGCAAAGTACTCCTGGAATGCCAGATCGCGCGGCCCCGGGTCACCCCATCTGATCCAGCGAATGGTCTGGCTGGTGTCGAAGCCCGACTCCGCGATGAGCTCCCGGGACGCTTCCGGATCGTAGGGGAGCTCCCGGTAGGTTCCGGGCGGCGGATCGGCAATTAGCCCCACATGCGCCCAGACGTAGTCGGTCTTGAAGCGTGTGCCGCGGTCGAGCGTCGCGTTGACCGTATCGCGGTCGAGCGCCAACACCATGGCTTCCACAAGTAGCGAGATGTTCGTGTCCTTGAAGATCGCGGACCCCCGCTGCAGCCAGATGACGCTGCCGAACGGCGAGCGCTGGGGGAAGGCCTGCAGGTGCGCTTGCTCGCCCAAGCGCACGAACGACTCCACGCTGCCCGCACGGATGTGGTCCAGCTCGCCGGCCTCCATGGCAGCGTCGTTCGCATCGCGGTCCCCGTAGCGAACGATGTAGCGGTCGATGTAGGGCGCCCCATACGCAAAGTCGTTGTTGGCTTCGAGTTCCCAGAACTGGCCCTCGACGTAGCGCACGGCCTTCAACGCTCCGTTCCCGACGGGCGCTGCAGCCAGCGGGTGCCCCTCGAAGGCCGTGGCGGGGTCAATGTCTTTGTAGAGGTGCTTCGGGTACGGCGGGAGGTGGATGGAGCGGTCCTTGAGCGGTCGCCCCCACCAGCCCGGATTTGGATTCGAGAGCGAAACCCGCACCGTCTTGTTATCGATCGCGACCACCCCGCCGGAGTCCTCCACGTTGTCGGTGGGGTTCTCGGCCCAGGCCTGTGAGCCCTGGATGTTGATGTAGGTGATGTCGGCGAACTTCGCACCATAGGCCGGGTCAATGGCCATTTGGTAGCTCCACACCACGTCGTCGGCGACCACCGGCGCCCCGTCGTGCCACACGAGGTCGGGATGGATGTGAAAGTCGTAGACGCGGGAGGGCTCGATCTCGTCCCAGCTCTGCGCCGCCCCCTGGCCCCAGCCGCCAGGCAGTGCCGGCAGCCGGTCATCGCCCCACTGGTCGCCGTACCACAGTTGCAGCCAGACATAGTCGTTGATGAAGTGATGCTCGCTGCCCCACTGTGCATAGGGGTTCCAGAAACGCGTGGACGGGGTGCCCGCCCCCACGGTGATCGTGCCACCGCTGACAGGGCCCACCATCTCTTCTGCGGGCGCTGCCGTGACCATGACTTCCTTGATCACTTCCTTGGTCACGACCCGCTCGACCGGGACTTCCTTGATGACCTCTTGGGTCACCACCGTCTCAACCGCGACTTCCTTGATCACTTCCTTGGTGACCACGGTCTCGACCGGGACTTCCTTGATCACTTCCTTGGTCACGACCTGCGTCTCGCCGCACGCGGCAAGCACAGCCGTGCCGGCTACTCCGAACAACCCGGCCGCCGTGCCCTGCAGCAGTCGCCGCCGCGACACCGCTGTACGCATTCCACGTTTCATGACGCACCCCCCATGCCTTGCCAGACCGACGCCAAGCGATGCCAAGCGAACAAACAGCGCCCGGGGGTCCGGCACTGATACCTAGACTCTACACCCGTGAGTATTTCGAGTCCACACGACCGCTGGCAGTCTCGTTAGGGCCTCGTCAGGACCAGCGACGCTCCGGCGGGTCGAAGACGAAGCCGTGGAACAGCGCGCGGCGCTCTGGAGACAGGCCGGCGTAGAAGGCCTTGGAGTAGCTCCAGTGCTCGGGGTTGCCCACCATGAAGCCGTGCTCGTAGGCGTAGTAGAGCATGACGCGGCTGGCGTTGGGATCGGTGCTTGGTCCGCGCGTGTGCCAGACGGCGTTGTGGAACATGAACGCCGTCCCCGGCGGGCCGCAGACCTGGATGGCGCCGGGCATGGTGTCGTAGCCCGCCTGCTGCTCGGGCGACGGCTCGGCGGCGCTGCGATGGGAGCCGGGCACGAGCGTGAGATTGCCCCGTCCGGGCTCGCGCATATCGGAGAGGTAGTAGCCGACCTTGAGCTGCATCATGGGCGTGGGCCGACCGAGCACGCGCAGATAGCCGCCGTCGGGGTGCCACTGCGGCGGGCGGTCGGAGGCCCCAACCTCCCAGATGGCGTCCGAGGCGTGGAAGTGCGGATTGCGGATGAGGAAGGCGTGGATGTAGGGCATGAGAGGCGCGTAGTCGATGAGGTCCAGCAGCGCCGGGTCGTCCTCGAGGATGTGGAAGATTCGCGTGTTTGGTCCCTCCACGTCGGTGACCCCGTTGGTCGGCGCGCCGGCTTCGGCCTGGCGCCGGCGGCGTTCCATGACCAACTCGAGGCGTTCGGTGAGCAGGGCGACGCGTTCGGGGGTGAGGAAACCCGGCAGCACCAGGTAGCCGCTGGTCTGAAACGCGTAGATCTCGTCGGGCGTTGGACTCGCGGGGCTGTCGGAGGTCATGGGCGGCTCATGCAATCCTGCGCGACTTGGGGATCGATCGTCGCTCAGGCTTCGGACGGATCACTCACCGCCGCTTCGATGGCGTCGAGCTCATCCGGACTCATTGCCCAGCCGACGGTTTCCACGTTCTGCCGGACGTGCTCGGGCCGGGAGGCGCCGGCGATCACGGAGGCGATGACCGGCTGGCGGGCGAGCCAGCTCATGGCCAGCTCGAGCAGGGTGCGTCCGCCGGCGTCGGCCACGGCGCGCAATCGCTCGGTCTTGGCGACGTTTGCCGGCGTGCGCCAGCGATCGGCCTGGGAGCCTTCAGCCAGCCGGGTGTCGGCGGGCGCAGCTTCACCGGGGCGGTATTTCCCGCTGAGCAGCCCGCTCGCGAGCGGGAAATAGGGCAGCAGGGACAAGCCAAATGCCTCGCAGGCGGGGATGACCTCGGCCTCTACGCTTCGGTCGAGGAGGCTGTAGTGGTTCTGCGCGGAGAGGAACGGAGTGACGTTGGCGCGCTCGGCGGCGGCAGCGGCGGCGGCGATCTGCCAGCCGGCGAAGTTGGAGTGCCCGATGTAGCGCACCTTGCCCTGGCGGACGAGGAGATCGAGCGCGGACAGCGTTTCCTCGATGGGCGTGTTGGGGTCCGGACGGTGCATCTGATAGAGGTCGATGTAGTCGGTGCGCAGCCGGCGCAGACTGCCCTCGACGGCCTGCATGACATGGCGACGCGAGCCGCCGACCTGCATGGGGCCGTCGCCCATCGGGGAGGCAAACTTGGTGGCGATGACCGCGTCGTCACGGCAGCCCTTGAGGGCTGCGCCGAGAAACTTCTCCGAGCGTCCGTTCTGGCCGTAGCTGTTGCTGGTGTCGAACAGCGTGATGCCCACGTCCAGGGCGGCGTGGACCACGGCGCGCGTCTGCTTGCAGTCGCACCGTCCACCGAACTGATTGCACCCAACGCCCACCAGCGACACTTCCAACCCGGATCGACCGAGCCTCCGGTAGTCCATCGGCGACTCCAAGCAACGGCGAATAGCTGGTATGGGCGGCCAGTATAGGAAGGCCGAGCGGGCGGTCGGATCGGAAACGGCTTCACACGGAGTCGCCGGATGCAGGCATGATGGACCGCAGAGGCCGAGGCAACGGCCCTCAAAAGTGAGTGAACGGCATGGCTGCGAAATATCGCGTTGGGATCATCGGGACGGGCCGAAGCGGCGGACTGATCGACGACGAGCTGCCAGCGGGCGACCAGCGCAAACCTTACGGGCACTACGGCGCCTACGCGGCGATTCCCGAAACCGAGGTCGTGGCCGTGGCCAACCGCGGGACGGAGCGGCTGCGGCGATTCTGCGAGCGCTTCGGCGTGACGAATACCTACCTCGACTACCGGGAGATGATCGACAGAGAGCGCCTGGACATCGTGAGCCTGACGACGCCCGCGCTCACCCGCGCCGAGCCGCTGATCTACGCCGCCGAGCACGGCGTGCGGGGCATCTACAGCGAAAAAGGGCTGTGCGCCTCACTGGCCGAGGCCGACCGGATCCACAGCGCTTGCACAGCCAATGGCGTGGCGTTCAACTGGGGGGCGATGCGCCGCCATGATCCGGTGTATACGGCCATGCGGGACGCCATCGCCGCCGGTGATATCGGCACGCCGCAAATTGCCGTCGTGTACGGGTACACGGACCTCATCAAGCACCACCCGCACACGCTGGATACGGCGTCGCTGCTGTTAGGCGATCCAATGCCCGTGTGGGTTGAGGGCCGCCTGGTCGATCCCGGCGATCCCTTCGACCCCACGCCGCGGAAGCCACCGCCCACCTACGACGCGGAGGGGCATCGGTATGTGGCGGCGGAGGGCCAGGAGCTTGGCGACCCGATGGTCGGGTTCTTCCGAGTGGGGTACGACGGCGGCGCGGAGGGATATTTCATTCCCCGGCGGGGGGGGCAATGGGACATCGAGGTGCACGGCGACGAAGGACGGGCCGTGATGTGGGACAACGGACTCCACGCCTCCGTGCGCATTTGCACCGGCGAATACGGCGACGTGCGTGAGCACACCATTCGAGCAATTGGTGAGAGCCCGCCGATGCTCACGATCCGCAACCTCATCCGCGAGCTGGAAACCGGCGAGCGCACGGCCGGGAACATCGACGTCACCATGCAGTCGGTGGAAGCGCAGTTCGGCATCGCGCACTCGCATCTCAACGGCGGCGCGCGGGTATCCCTGCCCGTGGCCGACCGGACGCTCTACATCCCGGGTGGCTAGCCGCCGCCCAACTCGTCAACGCTGAGTCGCGTCCAGCGGAGGCGCTCGTAGGTCATCTCGTCGCCGCTCTCGTAGATCAGTCCAACCGTGCCGTCGCCCAGGTCGCAGAGGTCGGAGTAGGCGGAGGGTCCGGGATGCACGACGAGCCCGCTCGACCAGGTGCGTCCGCCGTCGTCGCTGCGTCGCACGGTGAGCCGCTCGCGGGCCTCGCTGGCGGCGTTGGCGAAGACGAGCGGCGTGCCGGGACCGCCCGCGCGAACCGCCGAGGCCTGGCAGTGGGGGTCGATGAGGTCGTGGTGCCAGTCATCCTCGCTAAACGACTCGCCGCCGTCCACGCTGCGCGCGTAGCGCCGGCGGTAGAGCGGCTGCTCATCGCGCCGGTCGCAGCGACGGTTGAGATAGAGGCTGCCGTCGTCCAGCTCCACGACCACGCACTCGTTTGTGCCGTCGCCGGTGGTTGCGCCGATGCGCCAGGAGGCGCCGCCGTCATCGCTCAGCAGCAGGTGAGAGCGGCACCAGTCGACATAGCGCTCGTGCTGCACGCCGACGCCGTGATCGCAGGGGATGACGAATCGTCCGCTGTGCAGTTGGATGCCATGACACGGTCCCGTGGCGTACCAGGTCCAGCCGGGCCGCTTGACCGCGCTAGTGATCTCGCGGGGTGATGCCCACGTTTTCCCGTCGTCGTCGCTGTGAGTCTGCCAGACGGTGCGCTGGGCTTTGTCCTGCCAGACAAGGTCCTCTGGGCCGTCGTGGGGATTGCGGCAGAAGAGCAGCGTGATGCGCCCGGTGTCGCGATCCACCACGGGCGCCGGGTTGCCGGCGACGTCGCCGCCGCCCGAAACGACGACGCGCATGGCGTCGAAGTCGGCGGCGCCGCGCTCGCGCCGGCGCAGGACGGTGTCTATGTCGCCGGTGTCGGCCCGACTATTGCGGCGTCCCTCGGCAAAGGCCAGCACGGTGCCGGCGGTGGAAACCGCCAGGGCCGGAATGCGGAAGGTGTGATAGCCGTGCCGTCCGGATACGAATAGGTCTTGAATTTCGTCCATCGCGCCGCCTCAACTCACGTGCCAGGCCACCAGGCCAGCATAGAGCGCCGGAAGTCTGTTCGGAGACATCGCGCCCGGGCAAACGCGCGACAATGCCCGCGTCAGCGACGACCGCGCCGGTCGGGCTCTCGATCCCCCGGGCGCAGGAGAAGGACCGTGCTGCTACTCGAACGACACTCATTCGGCGAATCGATCGACCGGGTGGCGCTGCTGCCCGACGGTCGCTTCGTCAGCTGGACAACCGAAGGCCCCGGCTTCTACATCGGGCTCGAAACCGGCATCTTCCACGACCCGTGGGCGCGGCAGGACCTCATCATCCGCTACGGGAGCTTCGCCGACGGCACGGTCACCTGGGACGCGCCGCAGCGCGTGATGGAGCTTCCCATTGGCTTCGGCTATTGGGGCAGCGGCCCGATCCTGGTGGACCGCGACGGCGCCATCCACCTCTTTGGCAAGCGCGTCCTCATTTGGCCCGAGGACATCGAGCGCCCCGGACGCGACGAGCTGCGCTGCGACGTCTATCACGTCGTATCGCGCGACGGCGGCGCCAGCTGGGAAGGGCCCCAGCGCATCGACTACGGCCACCCCTATACCGGGGCGCTGCGTCAGGCGGCGCAAATCGACAACGGTCGGATGTTGCTGCCGCTGGAGTACTACGACTGGGACCAGACGGAAGGCATGTATTGCTGTAAGACCTGCTATTCGGACGACGGCGGGCGCACCTGGCACAACGACTCGACCGACCTGCACGTGGCCTCGGGGGGACGGCACAGCCACTCCGGCGCCAACGAGCCCACCGTGGCTCAACTGGGCGACGGGCGCATCTACAAGATCATCCGCACACCGGCCCGGTGGCAGTACGAGTCGTACTCCGACGACGGCCGGACCTGGTCGGAGCCGAAGCGCAGTCGGTTCAAATCGGCCAATTCTCCGGGCTACCTCTTGCGCCTGCGAGACGGACGGCTGTTGTTTACCTGGAACAACACCCAGGGGCCGCCGTTCGGCGGCGAGCGCAAGGAGGTCTACTCCTCGCGGCACGTGGTCAACGTCGCGGTCTCGCACGACGACGGGCGAACCTGGCACGGCTACCGGGAGTACGCCCGGCAGGCGCTGCCCGAGCTGCTCAACGACCAGGTCAGCTACCCGCGCATGCTGGAGCTGCCGGACGGTCGCGTGCTGATGATGTTCAACCACATCACCGACGCCTGGATGCACGTGGTCACGGACTACGTGGTCCTGGACCCCGACTGGCTCGACGAGACCGAGGACCACGACGACTTCGAGCACGGACTGGATGGGTGGTCCACGAACGGCACCGCCGGCGCATCGGTGGTGGACGCGGACGGCGGGCGCGTGCTGCGCCTGCGGCACACCGGCGAGTTGCCGCTTGGCGTCGAGCGCAACTTTCCCATTGGCGCCCGCGGAACGCTGTCGTTCGAGGCGCGCCGGGACGAGGGCTCGGCCGGCGTCGACGTGGTGCTCGACGAGACCTTCTGGCGGCCCGACGACCGGCGCCCCGATGCGGCGGTGGAGCTTGCGCTGGACGCGGAAACGCTGCCCGCCGGCGCCTGGACGCCAGTGACGTTTCGCTGGGACATCGCGGCCCGCACGGCGACCGCGACGGTCGGAGGAACCGAGTGCACCCTGCCGATCCGGGAAGGGCGTTTGGGCCTGAGCTACCTCACGCTGCACGGTCGGGCGACGGCCGCTGAAGGCGCGGCGACCGACGTGCGCAGGCTGCGCGTGCAGGTGCAGAACGCCTGAGGATCCACTCAACGAACCAAGCCCCACGGCACACAGGGAGCCCAATCCGTTCGCTCACCTCTTCGACGAGCTCAGGGCGAACGGATTGGGTCAAGCCCACGGCTTGATTCAGACCTCTTTCAGGGCGGACCTCGAAGTCCCCGCGCATCGCCGTCAGGCGATGGCGAGGTCGACCCAGAGGCCCCAGTGATCGGACGCGAACAGACCGTCCGTGCGATGCCCCGTGCCGAATCGACCTTGGTCCACGATGTGGAGCGGTGTGGAGTCGCGGCGGTGAACCAGGACGTAGTCGATGCGAATCGGCTGCGCCTCGGGATGGTGCGCCCACCGGCGATACCCGGAGTCCACGGCCCACCGGTTGAACATGGCCGAACTGGTGGGCCAGGTGGGCGGCGCCGTGGCAAGGGAAGGTACAGACTCGAGTCCCGCGGTCTGCATGAGACTGAACAGCAGCGAGCTGTGCGACTGCACGTTCAAGTCGCCCATCAGCACGAGCAGATCCGACTCCTTTGACAGCGAGGCCAAGGCCTCGGCCAGCTCAGGCACGGCAACCCGCTGGGCGGCGGGCAACGATGACATCGGCAGATGCGTGGATGCCACCGTGGCCCGGAATCCACCGAGCTCCCACTGCGCAGTGAGCAGCCAGGGTTCGTGGAAGCCGAGGTCGGGAACGGAGTCGCGGTCGGCCAGACGCAGCCGCGACGTGCCGGCCGGCGGGACGCGCGCCAGCAGGGCCGGACCCATCCGCGCGGATGGGTCGGCGGTCGGTGCGTCGATCCACTCGACGAGGGGGATGCCGGTGTCGTCGGCGACCTGCTCCGGCACCGACCGTCCGGCTTCCCAGGGGCGTCTGGCGGAGCGCGCTTCGTGAAGCATGACCACGTCCGGCTCGAGGTCGGCAAGCTCCGCGGCAACGAGCGGGCGCCGGCGCTCCCACTCCCAGGAGAAGCCCCAGACGTTCCACATGGCGATGCGCAGTTTGGCCGGCGATCCATCGGCGGAGCGATGCCGCACACTCGGAGCCGTCACCGCAGCCTGCCTGTCAGGTCAGTCCCGGGTACCGCCAAGGCCCTGTGGAGCCGCGGACCCGAGAGGTGCATTCCATCGTGCCCGACGCCGCGCAGCCTGCGTCGCCGCGGAAGGGTGGTGTCGGCGACTAGGCCACCACGAGCAGGTGCGGAGGCGCCCACATGCGCCAGCCGCTGGACGTGGGATCAAGGCCATATATCTGGCGCGGGGTCATGACCGGCGTATCCGAAGCCCAGGGTGCGCGCGAGTTGTGCTGAAAAATCTTGATGCCGCGCCACTCAATCTGCGGGTAGGCCGTGGGGCTGGTGATGGCGTTGTATTTGTGCACTTTGGCGTTGGGGCTGCCGAAGCCGTCGGCGTCGAAGACCAGCTCGACCTCCGGGTAGATCTCGATGTTTCGCTTGCCGGGAACCATCGACCAGGAGTCGGAGACGTCATCGACGAACTGATGCACGATGAGCACTTTCTTGTGGGAGAGGCCCTCCTCGCGCACGTAGGAGGCCAGGAGGGCCTGGACCTCGTTGATGCTGTAGGCGGAGAGGGATCCAGTCGGCTTGCCCGGCGTGTCCTGGTCCGGCTTGGTCGCGAACTCGGGATCAAGCGCCACGTGCACGTTGGGATAGGCCAAATAGCCGGCGTCGATCATTCGTCGTATGAAGTAGGTGGGCGAGAGGCGGCCAATCTGGCTGTCGAGGATCACGTCCATGTCGCGATCCGCCGCCGGCTTGATGTAGTCCTCGATCAGGTCCACGCCGGACGCGTCGAGGAAGATCATGCAGCTGTCGTCCGTGCCGCGGCAGTTGCGAGCCAGCGCGTAGATCAAGTGCGGCGCCACCTTGACGGGCGCCTCGGCGAATTCCGACATGGCGTGAACCCACGGCTCGACGCTGTGTTCCAGCTCATCAAACGAGTTGACCGCACCGAGCATCCCGAGCACCGGGGCCACGCCGAAACTGCGGCCGTAGACCGAAAGCAACGAGTGTCTCTGCAGGACCGACAGCGGTCCGAGCGGCGTGGGCGGCAGCACGTGCGACCACCAATCGCAGATGCCAGGATCGGGCTCGGCAGCCTCGCAAATCAGGTCAGCAATTGACTCTGGAGGTTGCGGAGGGCTGACCTCGGCAACAGGATGGAGGCTGCCTGCCGCGCCGGAGGGCTCGGCCGGCGCCGATGCAGTGGCCACCCTCCCCAAGAGCGTGCCTGCCGCGCTTCCCGACAGCAGCCCCAGGCCGTGCCTGAGGAATGAGCGACGGTCGAACATTCCCTAGGTGCAATGATACCACCAGAATGGGGGTTGGACACAACATATAGGCGAGGCTAGGGAACTTTCCCCATATCCAGTAGCCGCACGCCGACGGGCCGACGCTACGGCCCTGATGCCCGTGGCCCGCTGCGGAGCTCTTCCGGCGGCGCCTGGCTAGGCCACCACGACTAAATGCGGCGGCGCCCAGATGCGCCACCCGGCCGGCGTTGGGTCGAGGCCGTAGATCTGGCGCGGGGTCATCACGGGGGTATCCGAAAAGCGGGGCGCGTACGGGTTGTGCTGAAAGATCTTGATGCCGCGCCACTCGAGCTGCGGGTACGCCGTGGGATCGGTGATGGCGTTGTATTTGTGCACCTTGGCGTTGGGGCTGCCGAAGCCGTCGGCGTCGAAGACCAACTCGACTTCCGGGTAGATCTCGATGTTCTGCTTGCCAGGAACCATCGACCAGGAGTCGGAGAGGTCGTCGACGAACTGATGCACGATGAGCACCTTCTTGTGGGAGAGACCCTCCTCGCGCACGTAGGAGGCCAAGAGGGCCTGGACCTCGTTGATGCTGTGGGCGGAAAGCGTGCCGATCGGATGGCCCGGCATGTCCTGGTCCGGGGCGGTGGCGAACTCGGGATCGAGTGCCACATGCACATTGGGAAATGCGAGATATCCGGCGTCGATCATTCGCCGAATGAAGTAGGTGGGCGAGAGGCGGCCAAGCTGGGTGTCGAGGATCACGGCCATGTCGCGATCGGCCGCCGGCTTGATGTAGTCCTCGATCAGATCCACGCCCGACGCGTCAAGGAAGATCATGCAGGAGTCGTCGGCGCTGTGGCAGGGGCGAGCCAGCCCATAGATCAGGTGCGGCGCAACCGTGACGGGCGCGTTGGCGAGCTCCGACATGCCGCGAACCCACGGCTCGACGCTCCGCTGAAGCTCATCGAACGAGTTGAGCGCCCCGAGCATGCCGAGAATCGGGGCCACGCCGAAACTGCGGCCGTAGACCGTGAGCATCGGGGTTGCTTGCAACACCGACTGCGGTTCGGATGGCGTGGGCGGTCGCTCCAACCACGGTTCGCACTCGGTTGGAGCAAGGTTGGCGACATCGCAGATGATCTCGATGATCGACCGGCGGCCGGTATTTCCGGGCTCTGCGTCCGGCGTCGAGGCAACGGGTGCGCCGCGGGCTTCGGTCGGACCCGACGCAGCGGCTAGCCCTCCCCAAAGTGCTCCTGCCGCGCCTCCCGACAGCAGCCCCAGGCCGCGCCTGAGGAACGAACGACGGTCGTGCATTCCTCAGGCTTCATCGTACCAGATATCGAGTTACGCTCACAACGCAATGGAAGATTCTGCCCATTTGCCCCATATTTCATAAACGAATACACACGTCAACCAGTATGAACATCACAGGATTCATGACGGCAGGCACCGTGGCGCGGTCGCGCATCGGGCTGCCGAGATCGCCCGGGCGGACGATTCCTCAGGACAGGCCGGGCGTACGGTCGAGGGCGGCGAGGCTGCGGCGCAGGAGAGCCGCGTAGCGAGCACGCTCGGCGTCGTCCGCGCGCCGGCCGCGCGATTTGGTCGCGCCGTCGCCCAGGTGGCGCGGGATCACGTGCGTGTGCAGGTGCCAAACGTCCTGGCCGCCGGCCGGCTCGTTGTTTTGGCGCACGGTCACGCCGTCGCAGGGATATCCGGTGCGCATGGCGATGGCGACGCGGCGCGCCACTTGGGCAATGCGGCTCGCCAAGTCGTCCGGAAGCGCGTAGAGGTTTTCGTAGTGCGCCAGCGGGATCACGAGCGCGTTTCCGCCTTGCGAATTGTGCGGGCTATGGCGTCTCGAGATTTGCACCACGACGTGGGCGTCACGCCAGGCGGTGAACTCCGATTCGGCGCCTGCCGCAATGGCGCAGAAGGGGCAGTCGTAGCCGGGCGGGGCGTGTGAGACGGTCAACCGCGGCATGGGCCGTGGACCATCAGCCAGCGTCTAGGCCTGGGCGCTGGTCAGCGAGCGAGATTGGCGGCTGGGTTCTGACTCCAACACCTCGATCTTGCAGGCGCAGATCTTGTATTCGGGGATCTTGGAAATCGGGTCGAGGGCGTTGATGGTGAGCAAGTTGGCAGCGGCTTCGACGAAATGCCAACCCATGTAGACGGTGCCCGGCGGGACGCGGCGGGTGATCCAGGCGCGGGCCTCGAGGCTGCCGCGGCGGCTGCTGACGCGCACCAGCCCGCTCTTGGGAATACCGAGACGGTCGGCGTCCTCGGGCGACACCTCCACCAGCGGCTCGGGATAGGCGTCGTCGAGCCGGGAGCGGCGGCTGACCGAGCCGGTGTGCCAGTGGTAGAGCACCCGACCGGTATTGAAGATGAAGGGATACTCCGCGTCGGGAATCTCCACGTTTTCAGTCCAGTCGATGGGCGTCATGGTGGCCTTGCCGTCGCTGGTGGGGAAGCGGTCGCCGAATAGCCACAGTGCGCCGGGGTCGGCGTCGTCGAGGCACGGCCAGCGGAGGCCGCCCTCGCGGTCGAGCCGGGCGTGGCTGAGCCCGGCGTGGCTGGGCGTGAGCCGCGCAATCTCATCAAAGATCTCCGCCGGTGTGCTCAATCCGGGGTCGTAGCCCATCCGCTGGGAGAGGTCTAAGACGATTTCCCAGTCCTGCCGCGCCTCGCCGGGCGGGTCGAGGATGGGCCGAACCCGTTGCACGCGCCGATCGGTGTTGGTGAAGGTGCCGTCTTTCTCGGCCCAGCTGGCGGCGGGGAGCACGACGTCGGCGATTTGCGCCGTCTCGGTCATGAAGATGTCCTGCACCGCCAGAAAGTCGATGTGGTTGAAGTGCTCGCGAGCGGCGTTGAGGTCAGGGTCCGACATGAGCGGGTTCTCACCCATGATGAACATGGCCCGCAGATCTCCGCGCCCCACGGCATCGGCGATTTCCATGGTGGTGAGGCCCTGGGCCGACGGCAGCGTGACTTCCCAGGCCTTCTCGAACACGCCGCGAACTCCAGGATCCTCGACCGAGCGGTAGTCCGTGAAGTACATCGGAATTGCGCCCACGTCGCTGGTGCCTTGGACGTTGTTTTGCCCGCGCAGCGGATTGAGTCCCGTTCCGCGCCGGCCGACGTTCCCCGTGGCCAAACAGAGATTGATGAGCGTGAGGCAGGCGTCGGTGCCATGCGTCTGCTCGGAAATGCCGACGCCCCAGTAGAACGACGTCTTGCCAGATTCGCCAATGATGTGGGCGGCGCGCTCGATTTCAGCCGCCGGTATGCCGGTGAGCGCTTCTTGACGCTCGGGCGTCCAGGTGCGCACCGACTCAGCGACGGCATCAAAATCGTTGACCCGCAACGCTACGAAGTCCTCGTCGACCAGCCCATCGCGGATCACCACATGGAGCAGGGCGTTGTACATGGGCACGTCGGTGCCGGTGCGGAACTGGAGGTGCACGTCGGCCCAGCGGGTGAGCTCGATGGCACGCGGGTCGGCCACGATCAGCCGTGCCCCGTCACGCACGGCGGCCTTCATCTTGAGGGCCGTGATGGGGTGAGTTTCGGTGGTGTTCGAGCCAGTGACGAAGATCACGTCGTTCTCGGCGATCTCATCAAGTGAATTGGTGAACGCGCCGGTTCCGAGGGCAATGTCGAGCGCCGCGACGGACGAGGCGTGGCAGAGCCGAGTGCAGTTGTCGATGTTGTTGGTGTGCAGGGCCGCGCGGGTGAACTTCTGGAGCAGGTAGTTCTCCTCGTTGGTGCACTTGGAGGAGGCGTAGACCGCCACCGAGCCGGGTCCCTGCGAGTCGCGGTGGTGCGCCAGCCGCTCGGCGGTCAGATCGAGCGCCTCGTCCCAGCTCGCGCGCCGCCAACGGCCCTCGCCGCGTGCGCCAACCCGAATGAGGGGATGCGTGAGCCGGTCTTCATGCTGCGCGTAGTCCCAGCCGTAGCGGCCCTTGACGCAGAGCCAGCCCTGGTTGACCGGGTGATCGTCGGGCGAATCCACGTGGGTGATTGCCCCATCGCGGACGTGGGCGGTGAGGCCACAGCCGACGCCGCAGAAGGAGCAGGTGGTCTCGACGACGCGATCGTCGGTGAGCCGGCCGCGCCGCTCGGCTTCCCAGTGGGCGCGGCCCTTGAGGGCGCCGCTGGGGCACACCTGGACGCAGTTGCCGCAGTAGACGCAGGTGGTGTCCATCATGCCGTCGTACTCGGAGGTGCCCACGCGGACCTCGAACCCACGCTCGGCCGGCTCGATGGCGAAGGTGAACTGCACCTGGTCGCCGCAGACGTCCACACAGCGCCAGCACATGACGCACTTGTTGTAGTCGCGGATGTAGTAGGGGTTGTCGACGTAGATCGGAAAGGGCTCGCGCTCGGCGGCGGTGCCGACGGCGAGGCCATATTCGGCGCAGAGGTCCTCCAGCTCCGGCGCTTCGCTGAGGTCGACGCCGCCGAGGAGCAGTCGCAGGGAACCGCGGCGCGACGCGAGCACGTTGTGGCTGCTCGTGTAGACGACCTGGCCCGGCTCGGCCTTGGCGCGACAGGACGGCAACAGCTTCGACGCTTGGCGGTCGGGGGCGCCGGGCGGGGGTTCGGCGTGGGAGCCGTCAGGGCTGAGCGACTGTTCCACGACACACAGGCGGCAGTTGGCCGAGGCCGCCATGTTGGGGTGAAAGCAGAGCGTGGGGACCTCGACGCCGGCCGCGGATGCCGCATCCAGCAGCGTGGCGCCAGCCGGCACCGACACAAGTCGCCCGTCAATCGTGAGGCTGATGTCTTCGATCGGCACTGCCAATTCCCCGCACCCCTGTAACAACAGATTACGCCAGGAAAGGCGACGGTCACCGCTTGCGGGACGGAGGTCCTTCGGGCGGCTCTCGGAAGAGGAGCCGGAAGACGTATGCCAGCCAGCCGAGGGAAACCAGGATCACCGGCGGTACGAGCACGGCAAGCAGTAGGCCGGTGTCGACAGCCGCCGCGCCGCCGGCGTCGGGCGCGGCGCCGGTAGGGCCGGCGCAGGTGGCCCCCATCAGCAGGGTGAGCAGGAGCGCGGCGAGCGCGGCCGAACCCCGCAGCCGGATAAGCCCCGACATGCTAGGGGCGTTTTGCGGCCAGGCGTGCCAGCAAGTCGGCGAGGCTCCGCAGCGGCCCACAGTCGAGCGCCGCGTCGAGCGCCAGCGAGACGATGGACACACCGACGAGCGTCCACCCGAGCGGATGGTTGCCCGCGAACACAAACACCGACCCGGCCAGCGCCACGGTACCGGTCAAGGCATCGGCGCGATCGAACGCCGCTCGAGGTTCAGACGCGCGTTGGCGCCGCGCGGGCGCGATGAGCCACCAGTGCAGGGCGCGCGGCAAGCTCAGGCGCGAATTCACCGATCCCGACAGTTGGACAAGCACGCCGATCAAGATGATCCACGGCCCGACCGCGGTGCTCGCCACGACGATGCCGAGCGCATACCACGTCGCCAGCACGCCCTGGTGAAAGCGGCGCTCGGCCCGGTCGCCGGTCGAGACGCCGCCAGGCGCGTCGGGCGGCCGTCCTTCGGGCGTCAAGTCATCATTCGTTCTGCTCGGCCTCGTCCGTTTCCGCCGGCGGCGCGTGCAGCGTCACCGGCTGCGCCATGAAGTCAACGCTCGCCAGCAGCACACGGCGACCGTCGGGCAGGCGCAGGCGAACCGACCGGGGACCGACCTCTTCCACAAACCCGCGAAAGCCGCGGATCTCGATCTCGGCTCCGACGCCAATCCGCCGCTTCGCCGAAACAATGACGCCCGAAATCAGATTCCGCGCGATGTCCTGGGTGCCGAAGGCGATGCCGACCGACAGTCCGCCGATGATCGCCAGCAGCACGTTGAGGTTGAAGCCGACGGACGTGAGGGCGACGTAGATTCCAACCAGCACCACCAGCCAGGTCGTAAGGCGTACGATCCACGCCGAGGCCCGTTCGTCGGTGTTCAGCCGCTCGCTCAAGGACCGGCGCAGGAGCCGCCGCAACGGCAGCAGCGCAATGATGGTGATCGCGAGGATGATTACGATCTGGATGACGCCGAGCGGCGTCAGGATCTTGCCGTCGATTTCCGTGATCGGTGCGTTGAGCACGTCCAAGGTTTGCTGCCACATGTCCACGAGCGACTTCCCCCACGCTCGGCGTTCCGGTAACCGAGTCGAATGGTAGCCGCTACCGGACGTCGGATAGCGCACGGAGGACCACCGGTGCTGGCGGCTGTGGCGACGGGCGCCCTCGTTGCCGCGAGCTTTCCGCCGCTCTCGTGGACGGCCCTGGGATTCGTCGCCTGGGTGCCGCTGATGCTGGCGGTGCATGCGCCCGAGCGTTCGAATGCCGCGGCGCGAATGCTGGCGGGACTCGGCTGCGGCACGCTCTTCGGTCTTCTGGCGCTGAGCATCGATCCGCCGGAGGTGATCACGGGCGCGGCGTGGGTCGGGGTGAGCGCGGCGGTGGCCGCGGCGTTCGGCCTCGTGGCGGGGTTGCAGGCCCTACCCGTGCTGACGCCGCGCCTGCACACGGCGCTGCGGGGCTGGGGGATCGTGTGGCTGCCGGCGCTGGTGTGGGCGGGCGTCGAGTACCTGCGGCTGGTGACGACGGCCGGCCACCAGTGGGGCATGACCGCCACCGCGCAGATCGACGTCGCGCCGCTGCGGGCGTTCCTGCCGCTGGCCGGCATGTGGCCGGTCGCGATCATCGTGATGGCCACCAACGGCGCAATCGTGGCGCTCATTCTGCTCGCCCGGGGACGATGGACGGGATCGCGGCGGGCGCTGGGCTGGACCGTGGGTGCAGTGGCCGGGGCCTGGGCCCTGGGCGGGATCCTGGCGCTGCTGCCGGCGCCGGCGCCAACCGGCACGCTGCGGGCGGCCCTGGTGCAACCGGGCGAGCACGTGCCGGACCATCCGCTCACGCGGCCACTGATCATCCGTCGCCAATATGCCGAGCTCACCGAGGTCATCACGGCGGTGCATGGGCCGCCGACTGTCGCGGCGCAGGGTGCACAACTGGTGGTGTGGCCCGAGGCCTCGGGCTGGGTCGACCCGCTGACGCCGACCGGGCAGGCGCTGGCGCAGCAGGTGGCCGACGTGGCGGGGCGATCGGACGCGACGATCGTGTGGCCCTATTTCATTCGCATCGACAGCGAACGCACGCGCAACGAGGCCGTGCTGGTCTTTCCCGATGGCCGGCTCTCGGCACCCACGACCAAGGCACATCCGGTGTGGGTGATCGGCGAGCGCAGCATCACCGAAGGGCTGCACCCCGTGTATGCCGTTGACGGCGTGAACGTGGGACTGGCTCTGGGGCCGGATGGCAGCTACACCGACGCGCTGGCGCGATTGGCCCGCGACGGCGCCCAGGTGGTGGCGGTGCCGACGCACGATTGGGCCGCCTACGCCGGCACGCAGCTGGCGCACCTGCGCGTGCGGGCGGCCGAGCACCGGCTGGCGATTGTCAAGACCGACTGGCGCTACGGGTCGGCCATCGTTGCACCGGATGGGAGCATCGTCGCCGCAACGCCCCACGCCACCCAGCTGGAGACCATGCTGGCCGCCGACGTGGCGGTCACGACGCCGGGCTCTCCCTATAGCGCCAGCGGGGACTGGTTGGGGGTGGTGAGCCTCGTGGTCGCCGTGGGGGCGATTGCGGCTTCGGTGGTGTCGGGGCGCGTCGGTCGGCGGCGTTCGAGCTAGCGCCGCGCGGGGATGGCGCCGGCGCCGCCGGAGAAGGCGCTGAGCGCGACGGCCGCCAGGATCACGGTGACCACCACGGGGTGCCAGCCGAGCGACTCGAGCGTGGCGGTGTAGACGGCGGCGGCGTGCAGCAGCCCGGCGCTCATCAGATAGACGCCCAGGCGATCGGTCAGCCAGCCCTTGGCGAGCAGATAGGCCGTGCCGAGGTGAAGGCCGATCCAGAGCCACTGCTGGACGATCGGATACACCAAGTCACCGCCCACCGGGAGTTGCTGGATGGCGGGGGAGAGCGCGGCGTTGGCCCCGAACAGGGCGAAGCCGAGCGCGGGGGCCGCGGCGGCAGTGGTCACCGGGCGCGGCTCGCGCGGGTAGGCCATGGCAAAGAGCACCACCAGCAGCAGGATGAGCTTGACCATCTCCTGGGCGTAGCCGGCGATCAGGGCCTCGACGACGCCGGTGAGCGGTCGGGCGTCGGCGATGCGGACCGGGTCGATGTTGTCGGTGATGAGGTCCACCACCGCGACTGTGGGCTCACCGCGCACCCACACCTGGGCGACGGCGTAGACGGCGGCGCCGGCGACGAACCCAAACCACGCCGCGGGGCGGTCCGGCATGAGCGGCGGCCCGAGCCGGGACCAGAAGAGGCCAAACGCCAGCACGGCGACCACGGCCACGGGATGGGGCAGAAAGAAATAGGGCGCGAGCACGGCTTGCTGCTCGGTGAGCCACTCCATGGGGCTAGCTAGCGAAGGCGGGCGAGCGCCGGGTGCTTGGTACCATGGCGGCGATTGGCGGGTGCGGCGGCTGAGGGGTTGTCGTGCCCGCGCGATTGTTTACAACGCAAGCGAACGGGTGCGCCTTTCGCGGGTCGGTGGGTGAGCGGCTAATACCACCGGACTGTAAATCCGGCGCCTTTACGGCTACGTAGGTTCGAATCCTACCCGGCCCACCGCCACCGTGGCGTCGGATACCATGGTGGGCGGCGCGCCCGCAACGCTGGTCCCGTGGTGCAGTGGCCTAGCATATCTCCCTGTCAAGGAGAAGATCGCCGGTTCGAATCCGGTCGGGACCGCCAGACACGCCTGTTGCGGGCCTGCCATGGGCCCATAGCTCAGCGGTCAGAGCAGCCGGCTCATAACCGGCCAGTCCCTGGTTCGAATCCAGGTGGGCCCACCGGACTTGACGATAGAGCGAACCGAGCCTGATTCAACGATTGTCCAGAACGTCTGGTGGGGACTCCTCCAGGTTCCTGCCATCGAGAAACGCGAGCTGAAGAGCATGACGCAGGTTCGGCCGGGGAGACGGCTTCAAATCTTGGGCGTAGTCCTCGCGCTGGCCCTTCCCGCAGTCTTCATGGCCTGCGGCCCAGATACCGCGACACCGACGGAAGCGCCAGCAGCCTTTGGCGAGGCCACGGTCGATCGGACGGGCTGGCCGGCGAAGGTCCGGCTGGGTCTGATTCCCACCGAAGCCAACGTCATCGCCGACTGGACCCCGGTGGTGGAACATCTGGAGGCTCGGCTTGAATTGGAGGTGGAAGTATTCGTAGGCGCCGACTACACCGCCACCATCACGGCCGCCAGGAACGGCGACGTCGACATCGTGCAGCTGGGCCCTACGTCCTACGTCAAGGCCCGCGAACAGGGTGCCGATATCGAGCCGGTGGTCAGGTGGATTAACGAGGACAGCGGGATCGCTGGCTATAACAGCCTGCTCATCACCCACAAAAACAGCGGCATCACGACCATCGAAAACGCGCGGGGCCGTACGTTTGCCTTCAACGATCCCGAGTCCACGTCGGGTTTCCTGGTTCCCACGGTGTTTTTTCTGGAACGGAACATCGACCCCGAGTCCTATTTCAGCGACGTGTCATTCGCGGGTTCCCACGAAGCTACGGCTCTGGCCGTGGTCAACGGCACCGTTGACCTGGCCTCCAACAACAACGAGACCCTGCCGCGACTCTTTGAGACAGGCAAACTAAACGAGGACGACCTACGGATCATCTGGACGTCCGCACTGATTCCCACCGACCCCATTTCGGTGCAGAACAGCCTGCCCGCGAGCTTCCACACTGCGGTCAAAGAAGCCTTCCTGAGTTTCGACGACCCGGCGGCTCTCGGCGTGCTGCGGATTCAAGGCTGGATCCCTACCGAGGACGGAGACTACGACGTCGTCCGTACGCTCGAGGCCACCAGGGCGCAATTGGCCAGCGTCAACTAGCAGCCGGGAGAGATGTGACGATACTCGGTCGGTTCCCCGGTGCCGGTGCGCAGCCAAGTGGACGTTCCAGGTGACCAGTCAGATGACATGTCGATATCGGAGGAATGACAGTGCGAGAGATCGAGGCCGAGAAGTTCAAGGAGCAGTGGCTGGCGTTGCTGGATGAGATGGACGCCGAGGGACTGATCGTCACCAGGCGCGGCAAGCCGGTGGCGCGCGTGCTTCCCTACGAGGGCGACGACGCGGATCTGATTGGCAGCCTGCGGCACAAGATCGAGGTGCGGGGCGACTTGATGACGACCGGGAGCTGGCGCAAGTACTGAGGCGTCGGCGCGTGTCGCCGAACGGTCTGGCCTGGAATGCAAGGCACCGACTCCCATCCGTTCGGCAATCCCTTCGACAAGCTCAGGGCGAACGGATGGGATTAAGTCCCGGGGCCTGTTTCAGAGCCATCCGAGTTCTTGGCTGCTTATGAGGATTCTGCCAGTGGTTGCGAAACAATCGGCACGATTGGCATCGCGAATAAGCGGTAGCGTGGGAAGACTCCGACGAACGGACGCTCCGGCGTAGGGCGGAGAATGCAAGTGGGCCGCCAGACAATCCTCGTCACCGGCGCGACGGGGTATATCGGCGGGCGGTTGGTGCCGCGGCTGGTCGGGTCGGGTCGTCGGGTTCGGGTGCTAGTCCGCAGCCGGTCGCCGGTGGCCGCCCGTGCCTGGCAGTCGCAGGTCGAGGTGGCGGTGGGCGATGTGCTGGACGCGCAGGCGTTGTCGGAGGCGCTGGCGGGGGTCGACACGGCCTACTACCTGGTTCACAGCATGTCGAGCGGCGCCGATTTCCACGAGCGGGACATGCAGGCCGCTCGCGCGTTCGGCAGGGCCGCGAAGGCCGCGGGCGTCAACCGGATCATCTACCTGGGGGGTCTGGGAGATCCGGCGTCGAAGCTTTCCCGCCATTTGCGATCCCGGCAATCCACGGGCCAGGCGCTGCGAGAGAGTGGCGTGCCGGTCACCGAGTTCCGGGCGGCCGTGATCGTCGGCGCGGGCAGCATCTCCTTCGAGATGATTCGCTACCTGGTCGAGCGGCTGCCGGTGATGATCTGCCCGAAGTGGATCTATTCGCACATCCAGCCCATCGCCGTCGACGATCTCCTGGTGTACCTGGTGTCGGCCCTCGATGCGCCGGAAAGCCAAGGGCAGATCGTCGAGATCGGCGGGAAGGACGTGGTCACCTACCGGGGCATGATGCTGGGCTATGCCCGGGCGCGGGGGCTCAGACGGCTATTGGTGCCGGTACCGGTGCTGACGCCGCGCCTGTCCGCCTATTGGGTGCATTGGATCACCCCGATTCATGCGGGAATCAGCTCGGCGCTGATCGAGGGCCTGCACAACGACGTGGTGGTGACCAACGATTCGGCCCGAGAGCTCTTTCCAGACGTGGATCCGATGGACTATTCCGGAGCGATTGCCCGCGTGGTCGACGATCTCGACGCGGGGCGGATCGACACGTCGTGGAGCGACGCCCTGGGCGCGCCGGCGTGGCGCGAGCAACCCGTGGGGCTGGAGTCGCGTCACGGGATGATCATCGAGCGCCGCCGCATGCGGGTGTCGGCGCCGGCGCAAGAGGTGTACCGGGTGTTCACCGGCATCGGCGGCGGACGCGGCTGGTATTTCGCCACCTGGACCTGGCGGCTGCGTGGAGCGTTGGACCGCATGCTGGGCGGCGTCGGTCTACGCCGGGGGCGGCGCCATCCCGACCACCTGCGCATCGGCGACGCGCTGGACTTCTGGCGGGTCGAGGACCTGCAGGCCGATCGCTCGGTTCGCCTGCGCGCGGAGATGAAGCTCCCGGGCCGAGCCTGGCTCCAGTTCGAGGCGCGTGAAGCCGGGGACGGCACGTCTCACCTGGAGCAAACGGCGGCGTTCATTCCCAAGGGCCTGCCGGGATTGGCGTACTGGTATGGCTTGTATCCGCTTCATCGCTGGATCTTCGGCGGGCTGATCAGGGCAATCGCCCGCCGCGCCGAGCGGGTGTGATCCGCGGGAGTCGATGGGCGCGCGGAGTGCTGGGTGAGTCTCCGGGGTGAATTGGGCGGGTTTGCCGCCTCCAGAGACCTCGGCAAGGTCCGGGAGGTGCAGGTCTCGGACCCGCCCGACGCCATGCATCCGGCGCGCGTCCGGATTCGACCGGACTGGATTCCGGCTTCCGCCGGAATGACGGGCGGATCACGCAAGGGTCTCACCCCGCGGGAATGACGAGTCCGACGCTGCGCGCAGCCCGCTAGATCCATCGTCGGACCCTGGTTCGTCGTATAGTGCGCCCAGACTTGCCGCGCGACACGGTTGCGGGGAGGTAGTTCTGGCGGCGGCGACCCAGCAGCATCCACGCTACGAGGCGCACGAGAATCCGCCGCTGCTGGCCTCGCTCGGGTACACCCTGCAATTCGGTCTGATCGCGTCCGCCGCCCTGCTGGTCACGCCGGTGATCGTGGCCAAGGCGTCGGGACAGGACGACGCCTACCTCGGCTGGATGGTCTTCGCGACGCTGGTGGTGGTCGGACTGGCCACGTTCTTGCAGGTTCGCCGGATCGGGCCCCTCGGCGCCGGCGCCGTGCTGCCGCTGTTCACGGCGGCTTTCTCCATTCCGTTCTGCATCACGGCGCTGAAGGACGGCGGACCGGCGACGTTGACCTGGCTAATCCTGGCCTCGGCGGCGTTCCAGCTGGTGATTTCCAGGTGGCTGTTCATCCTGCGCCGAATCGTGACGCCGACGATCAGCGGCACCGTGATGATGATTCTCTCGATCACGCTGGCTTCGGTGGTCTTCGGCCTGCTGGACGAGGCCGCGGAAGCCGAACCCGTGGCGGCGCCGTTGACCGCGCTGGTCACGCTGGTCGTGGTGGCCGCGCTCACCCTTCGCGGTTCACCAGTCTGGCGACTGTGGGCGCCGATGATCGGCATCGTGGTCGGCTCGGTGGCTGCCGCGGCCTTCGGCATCTACGACTTCGACCGGGTGACCGAGGCCGGCTGGGTGGGACTTCCCAGCGAAGGGCCGCAGCTGGGATTCGACTTCGGCATCCCCTTCTGGACGCTGCTGCCGGCGTTCCTGTTCCTGGGCGTGATCATCTCCATCCAGGTGAACGGCGAATCCATCTCGCTGCAGCGGGTGGCGCGGCGCGAAGACCTGGCCATCAACTTCCGCGAGGTGCAGGGATCCCTGGCCGGCACGGGTGTGAGCAACGTGCTCGCCGGCGTCGCAGGCTCGGTACCCACCATCGTCAGTCCGGGCATCGTGTCGTTCACGCAGGTCACGGGCGTCGCGTCGCGCCGGGTGGGCTACCTCATTGGCGGCCTGTTCATCCTGCTGGCGTTCTTCCCCAAGGTTTCGGGGCTGCTGAGCTCGCTGCCGGGACCCGTGATGGCGGGCTACCTGATCCTGGTGACGGGCACGCTGTTCGTGGACGGCGCGCGCACGGTGATCCAGACCGAAGAGAACCGGCAACGGCTGACCATCGCGGGCCTCTCGTTTTGGATCGGCGCGGCGTTTCAGTTCGGGCTGTTCAGCTTGCCGGACCTCGGCACGGTGTGGGGCACGCTGCTCAAGAGCGGCGTGACGACCGGGGGATTCGCCGTGGTGGCGATGATCCTGTTCATGGAACTGACGAGCCATCGGCGGATGCGATTCGAGTCGAGGCTCAACATCGAAGTGCTTCCCGAGCTCTCGGCATTCGTTACCAAGTTCGCCGACCGCCGCGGCTGGGACACCGCGATGAAAGACCGCTTGAACGCGGTGGCGGAAGAAACGCTGCTGACGCTGGCGCCGATGAAACTCAGCCTCGACGACGACGACGATGATGACGACGACGGACGTCGCCTGGTCGTGGTGGCTTCGAGCGAGGGCCCGGTGGCGGACCTGGAGTTCATCGGCGGCGGCAGCGAAGAGAACCTGGAAGACCGCGTGCGCCAACTCCAGCAGCACGACTCGGAAATCGTGGCCGAGAGCGAGCTCTCGCTGCAGCTGCTGCGGCACTACGCCACGTCCGTGAACCACCAGCAATTTCACGGCACGGATATCATCACCGTGCGCGTGGATCCGCCCGAGGCGGGCTAGACAATCCCAGCCACCCCCGTGCACGCCGACGAGCCGCATCGCGGCTCTCGACCAAGGAGATTCTTGCCAAACATGCTCGGACGCTGGGTCTCTATAGCGCTTCGTGGGGATTCCGGGTTCGACGAGGCCTGGATTCCGGCCTTCGCCGGAATGACGGATGGTTTTGCACGCGTCTCCTAAGGAGACGAGGGGTCCAGCCGCGCTAGCTCCACGGGGCATGACGGCATGAGCCTGGATCCGGCCGCATCTCTCTGGCCCGGGGTGATCGCGTCCGTGGCGGTCTGCCTGTGGATTGCGGCCATCGGCGCGCTCTTCGCCTACGCCGTCTTTCGGGATCGGCCGCGACTGGTCTGGCCGTTCTACGCGCCGTTCGTGGGCGTGGCGGTGGTGCTACTGGTCACCAATCTTGCGGCGTACGTGATCCCGGGCGCGCCCTCGGCCTGGTTTGGGCTGATTGCGACGTCAGCGCTGGGGATCGTCGCCGCTCGGCGCAGCGGCGCGCTGCGTCTTCCGCCCGAAGGGTCCCGGACCGCGCTGCTGGCCATGGCGGCGATGGCCGTCGGCGTATTTGCTCTCGCCTACGCGACTCGAACGCACGAGTACCCATTCGATGGCGAATGGCACTACGCGCTGATCTTCCGCTTGGCTCGCGGGGAGTTTCCGCCCGTGACGCCCTACGGAGTCGACGCGGGGATCGGGTATCACTACGGCGCTGACCTGCTCGCGGCCAGCATCATCAACGTGGCCCGGGTTTTTCCGTGGACGGCTTTCGACGCCCTCGCGGCCTTCCTCGTCGGCGCACTCGTCCTCGCCGTCGCCGGCTTCGCCTACGACACAGGCGCGCCGCTTCCCCTGGCGCTTGGGATCGGCGTCACCGTGGGGTTGTTTTATGGACGGATATTCGGGTATTTCGATGGCGGCGTGTTCCTCGGATATCGCACCGGATACCTCGAGGACCTCGCCATCTTCGGGTCGCAGCCGACCCCTAGGCCAGCGTTCTTGTGGATGAAAATGTTGCAACGGCCACTGGCCGTCGGCTGCGTCGTCCTCGTCGCCGCCGCCTTCACGCGGGCACGGCACGCGCTGCTGCTGGCCGCGGCAGCCGGGGTCTTGGCCCTGGGCGACACCTCGGTGACGATCTTCGGCTGCGCGGCGCTGGCGCTGGTGGGCGTCATTCGCCTGGTCCGGCTGCGAGGAAGTGAGCGGCTCACGCTGGCCGGGGCGCTCGTCGCGAGCGCGTTGCTCGTCGTGCTGGCCGGCGGTCCCATTTCCGATGAAATCTTCGACCGCGGCGGCACCGCCGGACTCGTACGCGTGGCATGGGAGCCGGACGTGGACCATTTCCTGCTCTTCCATCAAAGTGGGTCGGCGCTGGTCAGGCTCGGGGCAATCCCGCTGATCGCGGTCGGCGCCTTCGCGGCCTACCGGCGACGCAGTTGGGGTCTGGGCGTCCTGACGGCGGCTGGCGCCTTCGGGCTGCTGGAAGCCCAACTGCTGCAGTCGGTTATACCGTGGCAGGACGACCGGATTCTCTGGCTTACCCACGCCGTGGCGATGATCGCTGCGCTTTCCGGCGTCGGGGCGCTCATCGGTGCGTTGCGGAGGCCGGTGCACCGGCGCCTGGCCGTGGTGTTTGGTTGCCCTCCTGGTTCTCGTGCCGACCGGCCTTCCTCGGGCGGCCGCTGGTGTGCAGCTGGCGCTCAAGGACCTCGAAATCGTCGACCCGGCGGCCGACGACTCGGGGCATCACTACCGAGACCGGACCTCCTGGGGCTGGGAGATCGAAGCGAGTTGGGAGCTATACACCTGGCTCCGGGACAATCTGCCAACCGAGGCGCGCCTCCTTACGCCAAGGCCGCACATCAGCGCATCAGCCGCCGGCGTTGCATCCCCCCTCTCCCACCGCGATCAGCAAATGTTCGTGGGCACTCACACCACGTGGGTCTACGAAGACGGGCTGCGGTTCCTGCATCGCGACGACCTCTTGGATATGGGCATCACGCACCTCCACCTGACAGACGCCACGGCCGCCAACCTCGATCCTTCCGCCAAGCGCCTGCTCGACGACCCGAGCCACTTCAGGCTGCTGACTGACGTGACCACGCCCGCAGGCCTGCGAAGCCGCGTGTATCAGGTCATGCCGGGCGCCGGTACGACCGAGGTCGATTCGGCCAGCTATCGCGCCCTGCGCCAGATTGTGCCGCGCAGCGCTCCCGTGACCACGCTGGGATCGCCGCCTCCCTTGCACCAACTCGTCGCCATTAGCGCACTTGCCGATCACGAGATCTTGCAGTCCTCGATCGCGCTCCCGGCGGAGCGCGCCACGCTCACGCCACAAATTCAGACCATGGCCGACTTGCCGCTGCGCGGGGTGGTCGTACTCGCCGAGCCGCTCGAACCGACTGCGCTGGGCGTGTCACGCGACGAGGCGCTGTGGGCCGGGCATGGACTGCGGGCCTACGACCTCGCGACGGCGTGGTCGCCGGTCTGGCGCATCGGGTCCGACGGCGCGGGACTGCCGGGACCGCAGCAAGCCGTCTGCGAGTCGGCAGACGGCGAGGTTGATCTGTACCTGCTCGGCGAGCCTGGGTCGCGGGTGACGGCCGGTTCGGTGGAAACAGTGCTCACCGGGCTGCCGCAGGTGGTCGCGCTCGCGGTCCCGGATTGCGGCGCGCTAAGCCTGAGCGCCCGCACAAACATTCCGCCGTTTGCGCAGATTCGACCGAGTCGCGCGGGCCCAAGCGTGGATCGCCAGGCGCCCAGCGCCGGGCTTGGCTTCGACGGCGGCGTCGACGGCGAGCGCGCGGTGCTCAACTTCTGGTTCCGCAATCCCGAGGACATTGCCTTCACGACAGGAACCGAGTTTCGCCTCTACGAAGCCAGTCCGCTCGGGGTGGACCTCCAGCCCGACAATCCGAACCCGCGGACTGCGTCGCTGCGGTGGTGGCCAGGTCCCGTGGCGCTGCGGGCGCCCGAGCAGATCGCCCGAATCGAGTTTGACGCCCGGCGCCTCGAGATCAACGGCGATACGGGCGGCGGCGCGGCGACCAGCCTCATGCCCGAGAAAACCTACCTGCTGACGCTGAACGTGGTGGGCACGGACCCGCGCTACGGCCTGGTGGAGATCCAGCACGTCGTACCCGTGGCGCGCGTGGTGGTGGGTGAGACCGGTGTGGCCTACGAGGTGCTTTCCGGGATCGTCACCATCGAGCACCATGCGCCGGGCTCAATTTACCAGCGCACGGGCTACGACGGTGGGCTCGGCAGGGACGCAACCCTCAGGCCGCGCTAGGCGGTGGGGGCTCCCGCCGCGGAGTCCCCGCGTCCTTACACTCTCCTCCTGGGGAAGACGAACGGGACCTCCGTCGCCCTGGATGCGGATGCCCGCGGTCTCCCGCCATCGAACCGCGTTCAGTCTCCCGGCCCCCGCGATGGTGGACGGACGTCGAGAACATTTCACGCACCGCTGCCGTGGTACCGTTCAAGCCCAGCCCCGGCGCCTTTCGTGCGGGGGCGCGGCGGAGTAGCTCAGAGGTAGAGCAGGGGACTCATAAGCCCTTGGCCGCAGGTTCGATTCCTGCCTCCGCTACCGGCCGGCCGAGGTGGTGAAACTGGCAGACACGCAGTCCTCAGGAGGCTGTGAGCAACCGCTCGTGCGGGTTCGAATCCCGCCCTCGGCACCGCGATCTGCAATTCGCGCGGCGAGGCTCATCCTCGCAGCCGCTGCCCTAGCTTTTCCGAGCGATTCCGAGGGTGTGGCCCGCCCGCTTGCACATTGGCATGCGTCAATCCGAGCGTCCCGCCGTCCCCCAACCCACATCGACATACGCCGGACCGCCAAGTTGAATTGGCCTCATTCAAGACCGACCACTCGATCCTCAAGCAGTCCCAGATCAACATCGAAGTAATAGTCTAGAATATATCGGAAGTGATTGACGGGTGTAATGGAAGGATACAGACCCTCATTACCACCGTTCGGCAAGTAAAATGCGGACAAAATATAGTGCTTCACTATTCCTGGTCTATTGAGGCCATGATCAGCCGTAATGACGATAATTGGATTCTGATCGCTCGATTGTAGAATGCCATCGACCATTCGCAACACCAACGAGTTGATATAGATCACTTGCCCAATATATGGCTCAGGAACACTCGGGTCATGATTGCGTCTGAACGCCACAGTCGAGGTGTCAGCCTCAATGAAATTGCCGTGCTAATCAAACGTCGCCGGACCGTGTGGCTTGTTGATGTGTGCAAATACAAATTTTGGACCGTCTACATCAATAGGATTTGTTAGGAACTCAAACATCTCAAGGGTGCGGAGCGATGACCAAAAGCTATAGGGGGTGGAATCGCCAAGCAAGAATCGGTTGCCAACAATCGGTTTCAGAATTGTAGTATTGATGAGCGAACCGATGAATCTGATTGAAACCACAGATTGACTTGGCGCTCCCTCTGAAGCCACGAATCCGCCCGAGCGATCAGTGGCGCGTACGCCGGCAGGTGAAAATGTGACGATGACGTCGGCGAGCGGCGAATCGCTCGTGTAGCGGAATCCCGATTCAAGATGCACATATGTGTACCCGAGGTTCTTCAGGATCGCGCCAAGCGCATGGCTCTCGGTGAGACTGACCAAGTCGTTACCACGTTCCGGCAAGAGTCGTTTGATTTCGTCCGCATAGGACATGTTGAGAATTGAAGGTATTGACGGAACGGAGTGCCGATAGTTGCTGACGGCCTCCGATGCCACGTAGAAACCTCGACGCTCAAGTTCGCGCAGAAAGCCAGTGTTATCGAACTCCCCGAGCCCTGCATCCCGCGTGTACGAATCGAGGATGAGGTAGTAGATGTCGGGACGGTCTCCGCTCACAGTCGGCAGGCCGGATGGAAGCAAGCGGGCCGCAAGATCTTCCGCCGATTCGGACTCCGACGCCGACGGCCGTGCAATCGCCGCCGCAATGCCGCCGGCGAGGCTTGCGACCGGGAAGACAAGCAAGACGGCGGCTGTGAGATTCAGCAGTTGCGTCCCCCGAGCGGCCAACAAACCAGCCCGTATGGCCATCACGACCGCTCCCGCGGCGAGTACAACCGCACCCGCAAAGAGCGCACGTTCGTCCAGGATTCCATCGAGCGCGCGCGCGATGTGGCCGTACGCAAAAGCGACGACCGTGACGCCGGCCGTCGCGGCAGCGGGCCGGTGCCAATCCTTGAGAAGCAGTCGCAGGCTGACGACGCCGCCGGTCACCACCGCCAAGGCAACGGCCAGCGGAAGGACGGCCTCGATTGGGGCGAAGTGCACCGGGTTGCTGGTCAGGAAATGCAGGATCGGGATCGCCGCGGCCGGCCACGGATACCAGGGCGTCGCCAGCACACGGCCGACCAACGTCGGCGTGTCGCCGGTACCCGAATCGGCGCCCGGTCCTTCGAGACGCCTCAGCCGCCTCACCGGTCGCTGGATCCCATGCCATGCGGCCATCCCCAGGCGCCGAAACGCCGCCAAGACGCGGGGATGCGAGAGAGTCACCAGCACACTCAGTAGGACAGACAGGGCGAGTCGACTCCGCGCGGCTGGTTCACCGACAAGCGCGGCGCGCAGCCCGCTGCCGGTCTCGACATGCGCAACGACCAACGGTCCGTCGCTGGAATCCGGGACCCCGTTCACCATCGCGTTCGCAATCCCATGCTGCGAGGCGGCCAGCCGATAGATCACGTAGTACTGCTCGGGCAACTGCACTTGAAGTTGCAACAGCAGCCGCTGGCCCTCCGGCACGGCATAGCTGGGAAAGGTGAGTGTGCGCGGGACCGGGATATAGCTTGGCGTGGCCTCGATGAACGTTTGTCGCAGCACTTCGCGGGTGGCGGCATCCACCAGCGAGGCCCGCACGGTCACGTCATCCCCGTCGGGCTCCGCTGACACCCAAATCTGAAAGCGCCCCACGATCCCTCTCACGGGACCGAGGTCCTGCTGCACGCCCCATCCCGGCCAAGCGATCAAGACGTCGTCCGCGGGCTCGCCGCTCGAGACGGTCGTATAAGTCACCTGGGGCACGAGGCTGGCCCAGACCCCAAGCGCCGCCAGCGCAATGGCGAGCCAGAGCGACCTAGTGAGCACAGGTCACCCGCAACCACCGACAGGCGCGGAAGGCTCGACCCAGCGGGGCGGGCGTGACCGGAAACGAACGCGGGGCGCCGGAGATCCCCGTCTTGCGCTGGTCGTGAGTCTCGTCCACAGTATGTCGGTAGTGTCGGCCACCGAAGCCAAAGATCATAGCGGGGTGCCGTGGCTTTGAATGCCCGTCCATCACGACCGCCGATGGCACGTGCGCCGGTTGGCGCCCTAGCCGCCGTCTTGGTTGCCTTCCAGATCGTGCGGCTCGCCGGTCGCAGCTACATCGATCCCGGCAGCGGCAGCTTCGCGATCCAGATCATCATTGCGGCCGTGCTCGGCGGGCTCCTATCGGCACGGCTGTGGTTTCGGTACGTGTTTGGACGAATCATCGGGTGGTTTCGACGGTCGATGCCGGAGGCGAGCCCGCCGGCCGAGGAGGCCAGCCGAGAGGACGGATGACCGCCGATCCTGACGCGCGCCTGCCGGGGTCGTTCCGCGATCCGGCGGGGTTCATGTTCCGGCGCGACGGCGAGTTCCTGCGACAGGTCAACCAGTCCTACGAGTCGACGTTCCGCACCCTGATGGACTCGGGGCTGTATGCCAGCCTCGTCGACGACGGTCTGCTCATTCCGCACGAGACCGTCGACCCGAACCTGGCGGCCGAGCCGGGCGCCGTGGCCGTCTTGCGGCCCGAGCAGCTGACGTTCGTCTCCTATCCGTTTGAGTGGTCGTTCTCGCAGCTGAAGGCCGCGGCGCTCGCCACCTTGCACGTGCAGCGCCGCGCGCTGGACCACGGCCTGTCGCTGAAGGACGCGAGCGCGCGCAACATCCAATTGCACGCGGGTCGTCCGATGCTCATCGACACCCTGTCGTTCGAGCCTTACGAGCCGGGGTATCCGTGGGTGGGCTATCGGCAGTTTTGCCAGCACTTCCTGGCTCCGCTGGCGGTCATGGCCTCCACCGACGCACGCTTGAGCGGCCTGCTGCAGAGTCACCTGGACGGCCTGCCGCTCGACCTGGCCGCGCGGCTGCTGCCCTGGCGCTCGCGGCTGCGAACCGGCCTGTTGATGCATCTCCACCTGCACAGCCGGGCGCAAGCGCGCGCGGCTTCGGCCAGCCGGAAGCGCGCCGACCTGGCCGGGCGCATGAGCCGACGACGGCTCGACGCCTTGCTGGACAGCCTGGAGTCGACGGTGCGCCGGATTTCGTGGAACCCGGACGACACGCCCTGGGCCGGATATGGCGACCAGACGAGCTATTCCGGGCGCGCCCTGGCCGACAAGAAACGCCTGGTGGCCGAATACCTCGCCACCGTCTCGGTGGAATCGGTGTGGGACATCGGCGGCAACACGGGCGACTTCAGCCGGCTTGCCGCCGCTCGCGGCGTTTCGGTGGTGTCAATCGACAGCGACCCTGGTGCGGTGGACGTGAACTACCGGCGCATGGCCGCGGCTGGAGAAGCCAATCTCATTCCGATCGTGGCGGACATCACGAATCCCAGCCCCTCGCTTGGGTGGGACAACCGCGAGATCGCCTCGCTCACGGCGCGGGGACCGGCTGGGCTGGTGATGGCGCTGGCGCTGATTCACCACGTGGCAGTCGGCAACAACACCGGCTTCGACCGCCTGGCGCGGTTTTTCGCGGCGCTGGGGCCAAAGCTCCTGATCGAGTTCGTCCCGCCCGACGATCCCATGGCGGTTGGCCTGGTGGCGATGCGGAACCACGACTTCCCCTGGTACACGCAGCCCGAATTCGAGTCGGCTTTCGGCCGCCACTTCGAGGTCCAGCGGTCGGATGCGATCGAGGACTCGAAACGCCGGCTCTATCTGATGACCGCGCGCCGTGAGGGAGATTCTGAATGATTCCTCGCAATGGGCACCCGACGCCAAGCATCTCGCGCGACTCCAGATTCGACCGGACTGGATTCCGGCCTCCGCCGGAATGACGGAGGGATTGCGCAAGGGTCTCCTGCGATTGGAAAAGGTCTAGTCAGAGCTTTCCTAGGCCGGTGGCGAGAAGAGGTAGCGGTACACGGCCCCTTGCCAGAAGTGGTCCGCCACCTCGCCCAGGCGGGTGAGGTAGATCTCGATATCCAGCGTCTCGCGGTCTTCGAGGATGTTGAAATTCGAGAGCTGCAGGGCCTCGGGCTCGTTCGGGCCGCGGTCGTCGACGAGACGCAGGCTGTCGCGCCGCACCGCCGGGCCATCCTCGTCGATCTCGGCGATGTAGAGGGGGTAGCGCGGGCTGTTGCCGTCGGGCGGCTCCTGGGTGATGTTGGCGAGCCAGTAGAGCTTCCCGTTGCGCTCCGAACGGATGAAGCGATGGATGCTGGACGGGGAATAGAACCGGGAGCCGTCGTCGTAGCGCAGCTCCTGAAACGGCGAGAAGCCGCGGCCGCCGTCGTCGGAGACGCTGAACCACTTGCGCCCTGGGGTCGTGGCGGTGTGGCTGGCACGGACGACGGTGAGCAGGCGGCCATCACGCAGCACGGCGACCTCCGGCTCGAGCACCCCGCGCGAGGAGCGCTCCCACCCGAGGAACTCGATGTTCGAGGCCTGCCATTCGCTCGACTGGGGCTCGCGGCGCATGACGACCAGCCCGCCGCTGGCGTGTGCGGCCTCTAGCTCAGCAGGGTGCGCCACCAGGGGCAGATAGGCCGTGCCGTCGGGTGCGATGGTGATGGCCTGTCCCGGATAGGCACGGTTGGTCGCGCAGAAGTCGGCGTCAAACGGATTCTCGGGATCGAATTCCGGCCCTTCCTCATACCGGAGCAGCGTTTCGGGCTCGTCGTCGGCCCAGGCGAAGGCATGGTCGTTGCACGGGTGCCGGTGGGACCCCCACGCATGGGTATAGGCCGGTAGGCCGGGCCAGATCCGGCGCATACGTATCTGGTAGCGCCGGTTGCGGGCGCGGTCGACGTAGATGCCGGGCAGATAGGTGACGATGCCGCCGCCTTCGAGATCCTTCACGACGCCGGGAAGCGTTTCGCGCTCGGTCCAGGTGCGGCCGTTGTCGGGCGAGGTGCGTTCCTCGAACTCGTGGTATTCGTCCGAAGCGCTGCTGGTTTGAAATCGTTCGAGTCGGGTGAGGCCGGCGTCGATATAGCAGACCGAATGCCACTGGGCGATGTCCTCGCCGGCGGCAGGCAGATAGCGTTCACGGGGCAGCATGAGTGAGTTCCGGCGCGTGGATTCGGGGAGCGTAGCGGGCGGCTAGGTCACCTCGCCACCGAGGCGGGCGAGGGCCGCCTTCCAGTAGGCGCGCTTGGCTTCGACGTCGGCGCGGTCCGCGAGCTTTGAGTGCTGCACCACGACCTGGCTCTTTGACAAACCCTTGGGATAGAAGGCCACCTCGACGTGGGTGACGCCGTCGACCCAGGTGATGCGAAGCGACTTGTTGGGGCGCGCGGTGCGGATGTGGGGCTCGTCGTCGCCGAGCCAGCGCCGGCGGGTTTCCTCAACCGTCCAAGCCTCGTAGAGCGTCTCGGCGGCGACCGGCAGCGTCTTGCTCACGCTCACCTGGTAGCCGCGGGGCGTCTGGTGCTCCTCGCGCAGGCCGCGGATGCGCTCGTAGCCCACGGTGACTTCCTGGCTCCACCAGGGCGGGACGTCGTGGTGGTCGCGCAGATAGGCGGCGATGGCCGTGTGGCCGATGGCCATGCCGCCGGCGGCGTCCAGGATGGCGCACCATTCGTCCCAGGTCTTGCCGGTCTTGGCGGCGACGGCGGCGTCGCTGACGGGCGGCTTGGCGATGGCTGTCTTCCTCGTCAGGGATGGTTGGCGGAGATTGACCGTACGGTTGGCCCGCGCTGGCCGTCAACGGACTCCGCAGGGGATGAATGGGCTTCCGAAGAACGGAATCTGGCCACAGGCACTCCCCCAATCCGTTCCGAGCCTGACCACCCATGCCCGACGGATTGTCCGAGTTCCAAACTGAGCCGAGCTCTCGGACTAGGCCGATTGCCTTGAAACTGTGTACTCGCGGATTACCCGCAGGAAATCGTCGGCGAATTCCTCCAGCTTTACCGGGCCGACGCCCGAGATTTCCGCAAAGGTCGTGTGGTCGCGGGGCATGGCGCGCGCCATCTCCTCGAGCGTGCGGTTGCTGAAGATCACGTAGGCTGGCTGCTCCCTGGCTTCGGCCAGGCGGAGCCGCAACTCGCGAAGACGTTCGAACAACTGCGGGTCGAAGTCGGCGCGGTCGTTGCCCTGGCCGCGCGCCCGCTGCTGGAGATTCGCCCGTTCCGACAGGTCGGCTGGGCCGCTGTGATCGTCGAGAGCCGCGCGCTTGATGCGGCTGAGCGTCAGCGGCTGGCGCTGGCGTAGAAGGTCACGGCCGGCGGGCGTCACCGAGACTGTCGCGAATTTGTCGGGACTCCGCTGCAGCAGCCCCTCGTCTTCCAGCAGGCCCACGATCTCCTTGAGCTCGTCGCGTCCATGGCCGCGGGCAATGCCGTGGACCGACAACTGGTCATGACCCAACTCCAGTACGCGCCGTGCGCGCGAGCCGCGCAGCACATTGATGACGTGGGCCGGGCCAAACCGCTCGCCGGTGCGAATGACTGCCGACAGGACCATTTGGGCAATCTCGGTCGCGTCGAACGCCTCGCGCTCGACCAGGCACACGTCGCAGCCGCCGCAATCCGGCCGGTCGTAGCTCTCACCGAAGTACTGCAACAGGGTTGCCCGGCGGCAGGTCCGCGCCTCACCAAAGGCGATCACCTGGTCGAGCTTTTGGTGAGCCCGCTCGCGCTCTGCCGGGTCCTCGATCTCGTCGATGAAGCGCGTGAATTTGGCCCGGTCGCCGGCGGAAAAGTACAGCACGCATTCGCTGGGCAATCCGTCGCGTCCGGCCCGCCCCGTTTCCTGGTAATAGCCTTCCAGCGTCTTGGGTAGGTCGAAGTGGGCGATGAGACGCACGTCGGGCTTGTCGATGCCCATGCCGAAGGCGATGGTGGCCACAATGATCCGCGCATCGTCCCGATTGAACCGCTCCTGCGTCTCCCGGCGGACGGTCGGGTCGAGACCGGCGTGGTACGGGAGCGCTGGCAAGCCGTGGCGCGAGAGCTTCGCCGCCAGCCTCTCGGTGCCGTCGCGCGAGAGGCAATAGACGATCGCCGCCCCGTCAGCATGCCGGCGCAACTGCTGGACCAAATGGTCGATGGGGCGGCGCTTGGGGCGCACGATATAGGACAGATTTTCACGGTTGAAGCTCGAGATGAACCGACGCGCCTCCGGGATCATGAGCTGCTCGACGATGTCGTCGCGGACTTTGGCCGTCGCGGTGGCCGTCAGCGCCATCACGGGAGCGCCAGGAAGGATCTCGCGCAGGGTTCGGAGGTTGCGGTAGTCCGGCCGGAAGTCGTGACCCCACTCGGAGATGCAGTGCGCCTCGTCGATGGCGATCTGGTCGATGCGCACCCCGCGAATAAACTCACCAAACCCGGCGACCGCCAGACGCTCCGGTGCGATGTAGAGGAGCTTGAGCCGCCCGGCCCGCGCCGCGTTGTAGACGCCGCCGGCCTCGTGCGGCGGTACCGAGCTGTTGATGAACGCCGCCTCGATGCCGTTGGATCGCAGCGCGTCCACCTGATCCTTCATCAGGGCGATGAGGGGTGAGACGACCAGCGTCAGCCCGTCCAGGCAGAGCGCCGGCAGCTGATAGCACAGCGACTTTCCACTGCCCGTGGGCATCAAGACCAGTGAGTCTCGGCCCGCCATTACGTTGCCGATGATCTCGGCCTGCATCGGCCGAAACTCGTCGTACCCAAAGCGAGCCTTAAGAACTTGACGCATGGGAAGCTCGCCGGTAGCTACTTCTCGGAGTGCGGACAAGCTAAACGCCCGGCAACGGCTTCCGGTTGTCGAAGCCCTCGTCGGTGCCGTGCCAGTAGGCGATGTCCTCTTCGCCGAGACGCCAGCAGAGGTAGCAGTCCTCGCCGTCGATCTCCGAAAGGAAGTCGATCAGCCCGGTGGCGGGGTCGCGCAGCAGGATGTCGCGGGCGCGCAGCCAAGCCACCAGCGGCTGGACGTCCCACAGCCCGGCGATGAGGCGCTGGTGGGCCAGGCTCACGTCCACCGCGCCGGCGTCGGATTCCTGGACGCGCTCGAAGGCCTGACGGTCGGGGTCGGCTTCCAGCCAGATGCGACGCAGTTTCGCCAGCACGGGCCGCGCCTCGACCAACATCTCGTTGGCCTCGCTCAGCGTGTAGTGGCGAAGCTCCGGCTCTTCGGGCTCGTCGCCGTGCAGCGCTTCGGGTTCGTCATGCATCGTCGGCCGCAGTATGGCGCAGCGGCCACATGGTGCGCTGCCGCTCGATCTCCTCCGTGGGATACCAGCGCGACCGGATATTGCCCGCCAGGTAGAGCGAGCCCGCCACGAGCACGCGTCCGCCCGGAGGACAGATCTCCAGGGCGCGATCCAGGGCTCGCAGTGGGTCGGGCTCGGCGGCGACCGCCGGATACCCGGCCTCGCCGCCGGCCTGGGCGGCGACCGCCGCGGACGTGGGCGGTTTGCCCAAGACCTGGGGCTCAGTGGCGATCCACGTTCGGACCGTGGGCCACAGGGGGCCGAGGACGGCGGCGGGTGACCGGTAGCCCACCGTACCCGCCACCAGCACGCCGGCTTCGGGTGAGCATTCGCGCCGCCACAGGGCGGCCAGGGCGCGGGCCTTGTCTGGATTGTGGGCGCCGTCGAGGATGACGGCGGGGCCATCGGGGGACGGCATGCGTTCGTAGCGTCCGGGGAGAGCGCCCGCTCGAGCGGCGTCGCGCGCGGCGCCGTCAATTCGAGCGAATCCTCTCGCCGCGAGTGCATCGAGGGCCGCTTCCGCCAGGTGATCATTCGTCGCGCGGAAGTCGCCGGGGGCCGTCGGTCCGACTTCGATGAGGGGCGCCCCGGCGCGCTGCACCTCGTCAATCACCACCGTCCGCGCCGCCGGCGGCATCTCGCCGATGACCGTAGGCACCTCCGGTCGTGCGATGCCGGCCTTGTGCCAGGCGATGTCGGACAGCGACGGCCCCAGGCTCTTCTCGTGGTCCATCCCGACAGTGGTGATCACGTTGAGCAGCGGGTCGCAGACGTTGGTGAGATCGAACCGTCCGCCCGCGCCCACCTCGAGAACCAAGACGTCCACCCCGGCGCGGCGGAAGTATTCGAACGTCAGCGCCACCCAGACCATGCCGTAGGTCGGCGGCTGCCGGGGATCGGCGCGCTCGACGACCGGTCGGATCCACGCCGCCAGATCGGCCAGCTCCCGGGGCCGGGCCAGCCGACCGTCGAGCCAAAACTTCTCCAGCGGCGTCTGCAGATAGGGGGTGACGTGCAGGCCGGCCACATAGCCGGCGGCCCGCAGTCCCTCCGCGATCTTGACTGCGACCGAGCCCTTGCCCGAGGTTCCCGCCACCAGCACCACGGGCAGGTCAGTCTGAGGGTTACCCTGCGCATCGAGGAAGCGACGCATCCGCGCCAGGCGTTCGTGGCCTCGCCGGCGTTGTTGAGAAGGCGCGCGAGGCTGCGTGGGGCCGGCGGGACCGCGGATGAGGCCGTTGATATAGCCGGCGGCCGCACGGCCGGCTGCCAACTCCTCCGTGTCGACCGGCGCGGTCGGCCCGGGTCGCGGTTCACTCATCGCCTGGTTGCTCCTGCCGCTCGGACATGCGCGCCGCGTCAGCCGGCTATACGTCGCCGGACTGGTCGCTGGCGACACTGATCCAGAAGCTGATCAGCAGGTGCTCGGCCTGCGCGCGGCGGTCGATGGCGTCACGCAGCACTTCCATGTCGATGCCGTCCGCCGCGACGGCGCCGTCGCGCAGCAGGTTGCCGACCGCCATCGAGGCTCGATTCCAGCTGGCCGCCAGGCTGCGCAGCTCGCGGGCTTGCCGTTCCGTCAGTGCCATTGGCCCTCCCCACGCGCCACGCTAGCACCACGCGTTTCGGTCCGGCGGCCACCCGCATCCGTCGCCAGCCGCCACGGGGATCGGTGCTAAACTCACCCGCCAATTTCCAGGTGAACGGACGCGCCCGCGCGCGCCCTTGCTGCATGGCCATTCACCACACTGAGCTCGAGACGCCGCCCGGTCGCGAGCCGCTGCCGGAGTCCGAGCGACCCAAGCTGGAAACGCTGCGGGAACAGCTGCAGCCGCTCAAGGATCTGCCCGGCTCGTCCATCGAGGCGCTCTACGCCGCCCAGGAGCTGTTCTCCTACGTGCCGCCCGAAGCCATCACCCTGATCGCCGAGGAGCTGAGCATCCCCGAGAGCCAGGTGTTCGGCGTGGTGACCTTCTACACCATGTTCTCGCTGGAGCCGCAGCCGCCCAACGTGCTGCGGGTGTGCCGCGACCTGAGCTGTCACCTGGCCGGCGCGCCCAGGCTGATCGGCGCGCTGGAGCAGGCGCTGGGCGTGCCGCGCGGGCACGCCAGCCCCGACGGCCAGTTCATCGTGAAAGTGGTCTCGTGCCTCGGCCTGTGCGACAAGCAGCCGGCCATGCTGGTCAACCTCGATCAGCACGGTCCGGTGATGCCGGACGACGTGCCGAATCTGCTCGACGACATCCGGAACGGCGCGGGCTGATGGAGCTGGTCGTCACGCGCAACTTTGGGAATCCCGAGCCTTGGACGCTGGCCAGCTATCGCGAATCCGGGGGCTATGAGGCCCTCGAGCGCGTCCTGAAGGAGATGACTCCAGAGGACGTAACCGAGCTAATCAAAGCGTCGAACCTCACCGGCCGCGGCGGCGCCTTCTTCCCGACCGGGCTGAAGTGGGAGTTCGTCCGCAAAGACCCTAAGACGCCCCGCTACGTGGTGGTGAATGCCGACGAGAGCGAGCCGGGCACCTACGTGAACCGCCTGTCCCTCGAGCTGGACCCGCACATGACCATCGAGGGCATGATCATCGCCGCCTACGCCTCCAACGCCGAGCGCGGCTATTTCTACATCCGCGGCGAGTACGGCTTGTCGCACGAGCGAGTCAAGGCCGCTCTGCGCGAGGCCTACGAGGCCGGGTATCTGGGCCAGGGCATCTGCGGCCGGAGCGACTTCAACCTGGAGGTCGAGTTCCGGCGCGGCGCCGGCGCCTACATCGTGGGCGAGGAGACGGCGCTCTTCAATTCCCTGGAAGGCAAGCGGGGCAACCCGCGGTTCAAGCCGCCGTTCCCCACGAACTTCGGCGTGTGGGGCCTGCCAACCGCGATCAACAACGTGGAGACGCTGGCCGCCGCCCCCGCCATCGTGATGAAGGGCGCCGAGTGGTTCAAGGACCTCGGCGTCGGCGACGCGGCGGGCACCAAGATGTATTGCCTCTCGGGCAACGTGGTGAACCCCGTCTGCGTGGAACTGCCCCTGGGCGTCACGGCCCGCGAGGTGATCATGGATCACGGCGGCGGCGTGCCCGAAGGGCGGACTCTCAAGGGATTCAAGCCCGGCGGAGCATCGTCTGCGCCCCTCACCCCTGCCGAGCTCGACGCGCCGCTCGAACCCAAGTCGATGGCCGACCTGGGCACGATCATGGGCACCGGCGGCGTCGTGGTGTTCGACGACACCACTTGCATGGTAGACGTGGCCTACCGGGACGCGCTGTTCTTCGAGGACGAGAGCTGCGGCTTTTGCATCCCCTGCCGCGAGGGCACGCCAAACCTGGTCCAGATCTGCGAGCGCATCTTGCACGGCCAGGGCACGATGGATGACCTCGACCTGCTCGAGGAACTGGGCGCCAGCATGATGGCGTCGTTCTGCGGGCTGGGGCACTTCGCGCACCAGCCGGTGCGCGGCGCGGTCAGCCGCTTCCGCGACGAGTTCGAAGCCTACATTCAAGGTCGCCATTCCCCAGCCGGAACCTGATTCCACGCGAACGGCAACGGCCGCGCGGGCTGAGCGCTACGCGTCCGTCGCGCGGAACGGACACCGGTCACGAAAATCGCACCAGTCGCAATGCGGCCCGGGCGTGGCGGTGAAACTGGCGGCCTCGACCCGATCCGCCGTGTTTGCGTAGCGATCCAGCAACGCGTCGCTGTAGTCGGGGTCCGGCGTGATTGAGATGCCCGCGTTGTCGGCCAGGAAATAGGCGTCGAGACGCTCGACGCGGCGCTCGTGCACCTGCTCCACGCCCAGCGCGTAGGTGTGCAGCTGGGCGCGCAGGCGGTCCGGCAGCCGCTCGGGACGGCGGCCGCTCTTGTAGTCGATGATGGCCGTGCCTGACGGCGTTTCATCCACCCGATCGATCACGCCCTCGATGGAATAGCCGGCATCGGCATCTGGACGAAAGCGGAAGCGCGATTCGAGCAGGACCGGCTGGCCGAGGTTTGCGTGATTGGCCGACCAATAGCCGTCGAGCAACGCCTGCCCGTCCCGCCACATTTCCGGAAAGCGGTCGCGGTCCAGCCGCGGGGCCTCGGCCCAGTAGTCCGCGTGCAGACCGTCGAGAACACTCTTGTCGACTCGTTCACGGGCTTGCAGGCGCTCGAAGAGCCGGTGAAGCACCGCGTGCACGATCGCCCCAACGACGATCCGGGGCACAAAGGGCACCGGCACGCGCTCAACGTAGCGATAGCGATAGGCCGTGGGGCAGAACTCGAAGAGCGACAGCTTGGTGAAGCTGAGCCGGGTTGCGCGACGTGCGATCGTCACGGCCCCTGGACGGGCGGTTCTCGAACCGCCCCTACCAAAACCCCGCCCGGCGCATCGTGGCTAGCGGCCCAGAATCCAGCGGACGTCCTCGCTCAGCATCTCCTCGTTCCACAAGGGGCTGAACGTGAGATCGAGATCCATGCTGCGCACGCCGGGGACGGCCTCCACCACCTGCTTCACCTGCTGCAGGATTTGCGGTCCGGCCGGGCATCCGGGCGTCGTCAGGGTCATGGTCACCGACACGTCGTGGGCCTCGGACTCAGCGGGGGCCACGTCGATCTCGTAGATCAGTCCCAGGTCCACGATGTTGATGCCGATTTCAGGGTCGATCACCTCGCGCAGGGAGTCGCGAATCGTCTCTTCCGCCAGGGGTGCGTCCATCGTCGCCTCCAGCGCGATGCCTCTCATGCGCAAGCATCGCAGCCCTTGCGCACGCGAACAAGACGCCGCCCGCTAGGCGCGCTCGTATCCCGGCAGGATTTCCGTGCCCGGATATCCGGCCGCGCGTCCCGCGGCGATCTCGGCCGTGTGGTCCCAGATCACGGCGTGCGGCTCCGCCGTCCACGCGCCTCGCGGCGCATCCCAGGTGATCTCGGTCCAATGGGCCTGGTTGTAGGCGTTGGCTTCATACATCAATCCCACGCTGCCCGCCCGCAGCACTCGCGTGGGCCCGACCTGCAGGTCCAGCGGAGCGTGAATGTGGCCGACGACCAGCAGCGCCGGCCGCGGCGTGCCCATCAAGCGGTCGAGCTCCACCGGATCGGTGTCGGCCCAGATGAACTCGTCCAGATTGACGCCGTTGGCGTGGCTGATGACCAGCAGCGGCGCGCCATCGATGCCCAGCTCAAGCCGGCGCGGCAGGGCCGCCGCGCGCGCGATGACCGCGTTCGGCAGCGCCTCGATCGTCCAGTCGAAGACTTCGAGGATGCGATCGCGCCATCGGCCGCCGGCGGGCGCCGGTGGGAACTCGCCGGTCCCGAGATCGCGCTCGGTGTTGCCGCAGAGGCAATAGGCGCCGATGCGCTGCAACTCCCGCCAAGTCTCCAGCGGTCGCGGCCCCCCCAGAATCTGGTCGCCATTGGACACGATCAGATCAAAGGGAGCACGGGTGTCGATGTCCCGCAGCACCGCGCGCAGCGCGGTCAGATTGGCATGGACATCGGACACGACGGCAATGTGCATGAGGCGCGTTGAGCGGGGACTTGGGGCGCGCGACAACGCAGCGGCCAGCCTCCCTCGCTGGCGAATGTACCGCACGGCATCGGTGAGCCGGAGCGTGAGCCGTCGCTATCGCGTCGGTCCCGCTTACCGACAGGATTGAGCGATTGACGTAGTGGCGGTTCGCGAGCCGTTCCCCCACCATGAATCCAGGCTCCCCCAGATTCGACCGGACTGGATTCCGGCTTCCGCCGGAATGACGGAGGAGTGTCGCCATCGTCTCCTTTCGTGGGGACCTCACCATAGTCCGCCCGGGAGGACTCCAGGTGCGCGGGGCAGCCGGTTGCGTTGCCATTGGCGGGTCTGTCCTGCAGCTTGGCTACGCCCAGGTTGCCCGGCACGAGAGCTTGCGTGATGCTTGCCCGCGTCTACTTGTTGGATCGGGCTGCGGGCATCGCGCGGTGCGCCGCGCAAGCGCCTCCGTGGGAGGCATGGCCCATGACCGTCCCTGCCGCCGCGCTCGGACTCCTGCTGGCATTGGGGCTCATGGCGTTCGCGTGCGACGCGCCCGCCGACTCGGCGGAAACGGCGGACGCGGCGCAGGCGAGAGCCACGGCTCAGCCAGCCACGCCCGTTGCCACGTCGGACCCGACCGCAGCGCCGAATGCCTTGCCCGCTGCGACACCTGACCCAATCCGGACCGCGCCGGTCTCGCCATCGCCGACCGCAATGCCGGACGCGACGGCAACGCGGACCGGCGCGCCCACCTCCAACCCTGACCGGGCGGTGCTCGTGGCGCTCTACCACGCGACCGACGGACCGAACTGGGCAAACCACGACAACTGGCTGAGTGACGCGCCGTTGGGTGAATGGCACGGGGTCACCACGGACTCCGATGGCCGTGTCACGCGCCTGGCGCTCGATGACAATCAGTTGGTCGGGGAGATCCCGGCTGAGCTGGGAGGCCTCGCGCGTCTGGAGGCGCTGTGGCTCTCGGGGAACCAACTCAGCGGGGCGATCCCATCGGGATTGGGCAATCTCTCGCGGCTGCGACGACTGGAGATTCGCTTCAACCGGTTGCGTGGACCGATCCCGCCCACGTTGGGGCAGCTGGACAACCTGGAGCTCTTGGATTTTCGTGGGAACCAACTGGACGGGCCGATCCCGCCCGAAGTGGGCCGGCTTTCAGATCTGATAGGGCTGGTCCTCCGGGACAACCAGCTGAGCGGGACGATCCCGCCTGGGCTAAGCCAGCTCGCCAAGCTGGAACTCTTGGATCTTCGTGGGAATCTGCTGGACGGGCCGATCCCGCCGGGGCTGGGCCGCCTGGGCAACCTGCAAGAGCTGGTCCTATTCGGCAACCGGTTGAGCGGGCCAATTCCGCCAGAATTGGGTCAGCTCACCGAGCTGTACGGGCTGGCGCTTGGCTCCAATCAACTCAGCGGGCCGATCCCGCCCGAACTGGGCCAGCTTGCGAACCTGGTCGGGCTGAACCTGACGGACAACCGGCTGAGCGGGCCGATCCCGCCCGAATTGGGTTGGCTTTCGAATCTGGTCGGACTGGACCTCAGCGACAACCAGCTCGGCGGGCCGATACCTGCCGACCTCGGCCGACTGGCTGATCTGGACGAGCTGTGGCTGAGCGGCAACCAGCTGCGCGGAGCGATTCCTTCCAGTCTCGGTCGCCTCACCAGGTTGACGATGCTGCGCCTCGCCGGCGGCAACCGGTTCGCTGGATGCATCCCCGCAGCCTTGGCTGAGCTACCGCGCAGTGACCTCCAAGAGCTCGGCCTGCCGTTCTGCGCAGTTGCGGATCCGGCGTCGGCCGGGGGACTGCGGGCCGCTATTGCCGCCGACCGCGCGGCACTGGTCGCGCTCTATCGCGCGACCGATGGCCCGAACTGGGTGCACAGCACCAACTGGCTCAGCGAGGCGCCCCTCGGCGAGTGGATCGGGGTCATCACGGATGTCAGCGGTCGCGTGACGGCGCTGGCGCTCGCGGAGAATCAACTCAGTGGACCGGTCCCGCGCGAACTCGGCCGTCTCTCCAGCCTGCGCGTGCTGGTTCTCGCGGGGAACCGGCTGCACGGGCCGATCCCGTCCGACTTCGGCAGCCTCGGCCAGCTGGTGCACCTGCGGCTCGACCGCAACCATCTCAGTGGACCGATTCCGCCTGAGCTCGGCCAACTCTCGAATCTGCGGTCGCTCGAGCTCGCGTACAACCAGTTCACGGGCTGCATCCCCGAGGGGTTGGGAGACCTCGAGGAGAGCGACCTCGAAAGGCTTGGTCTGCCATTCTGTGGGGCGAGTTGAGTATGGATGGGCGGGCCGGCGTGCGACGGGCTCCGTGGGAGGCCCTGACAATGACCATCCGCGCCGCCGGGCTCGGAGTTGGGTGCACGTCCGCAACCCCGGAAACGTGCACGAGGCGTGCTGAAGGGGAACGGTTGCGCGTGAGGGCGCAGCGGCCGACCTGACCTCAGTTTCTGGCGGCTGAATCGCTCGGTGCCGGCCAGCCGAGTCGTGGGCGAGGCCAGATCCGCCGCTTTTGACGGGATTGACGGTGGAACGCGGCCGACGGGTCCGCCAGGCGATACCGCCCGGAGGCTTGGCCTTAGCGGCCAGCGCCCGGCGCAGAGGTTCCGAACGAACCGAGCAAAATCTATCGGTCGATCAGGTCCTTAGGTACCATGTCTCAAACGAGGTGATTGCAAGCCGCAATAACCGTACCCATGACCAATTGTGCCGCCGCGCTCGCGCTCCTTTTGGCAATGGCGCTCATGGCGGCCACGTGCGACGCGCCGGTGGACACGCCCGTGGCGATCCCTACACCCGGATCTGCTGCCGCGGACCGGGTGGCTCTAGTCGCGCTCTACCACGCGACCGATGGACCGAATTGGACGGACAATCGAAACTGGCTCACCGATGTGCACATCGGTGCCTGGTTCGGCGTCACTACCGTCCGCGGTCGGGTCACGGAACTCCGACTCGATGAGAATCAGTTGACCGGCACTATTCCGTCCACGCTGGGCCGCCTGACAAATCTGAGAAAGCTATCGCTTACATGGAATCAACTGACTGGGGCGATCCCGCCCGATCTCGGTCACCTCGCTCAACTACAAGAACTAGTCCTGGGTCACAACCAGTTGACTGGCACTATTCCGTCCACGCTGAGCGGCCTGACAAATCTGAAAACGCTCTGGCTCTCTTGGAATCAACTGACTGGAGCGATCCAGCCCGATCTGGCCCACCTCACTCAACTGCAAGACTTGGGCCTCAGCAACAACCAGTTGAGCGGCGCCATTCCGTCCTGGCTGGGCAGCCTCGGCAATCTGCACTCGCTGTCTCTCGAAGAAAACCAGCTCAGTGGAGCAATCCCGAGGATATTGGGCGACCTCCACAGGCTGCGGCATCTAAATCTCGCTGCCAACCATCTGCAGGGGCCGATACCGCGCGAGCTGGGCCTCCTCGCTTCCCTGGAGGTGCTGGACCTGGCCGATAACCAGTTGCGAGGAGATCTTCCTCCCGAACTTGGTGGCCTCTCCCGACTAACCTCCTTGACGCTCGCCAGGAACAGGCTGCAGGGGGAAATACCACCTGAACTGGGTCGTCTGACCAACTTGAGAAGATTGTCGCTCGATGGCAACCAACTTCGTGGGACGATTCCGCCCCAACTGGGTAGTCTCACTCACCTAAGGGAGTTGAGCCTCAGAGACAATCGGCTAGACGGGAAGGTTCCGTCTGACCTGGGCCACTTAGCAAATCTGCAGCATGTGAATCTCGGTAGTACCAATCGACTCACCGGGTGCCTCCCCGCAAGGCTGCGTAACGCTCGGTTCAACGACCTCGAAGAGTTGGAGTTGCCGTTCTGCTGGTACACCAGTTGAAGCCTGACCCTGGGACCGGCACGAGTCGGTCCTTGCGCCAGGGCCCTCAGTGACAATCACTGGCCGGTCGAGTCACACGAAACCTCTTCCGATGCTCAGGCTGGTCGGTCGGCCCGTGCTACTCTGAAGCATCGCGGCGTGATGCGCCGCGGTTTTGTTGTCCTATGCCAAAACTCAAAACACGAAAAGCCGCCGTTAAGCGGCTGCGCAAGACCGCCAACGGCAAGGTGACCTGCGCCAAGAGCACGGCGCAGACCCTGCGGCGCAAGAAGAGCCGCCGCGCTCGGCGCGCCAAGGGTCACGAGCAGCCGATCACCGGCGGTCAGCTCAAGCAGGCCAAGCGCCTGCTCGCCGGATAGGGCGGACCGCCGATGGCACGAGTCAAGCGCAGCGTCGCCAGCCGCAAGCGCCGCCGGCGCGTCCTCAAAGCCGTGCGGGGCCACAAGGGCGCCCGCAGCCGTCAGTTCAAGGCCGCCCACGAAGACCTGATGCACGCGCGGCAATACGCCTACGCCCACCGGCGCACGCGGCGCCGCGACATGCGGCGCGGCTGGATCCTGCGCATCAATGCGCGCGCTCGGGCGCTGGGCATGACCTACAGCCAGTTCATGCACGGTTTACGTCGGGCCAACATCGACCTCGACCGCAAGGTGCTGGCGGACCTGGCGCTCAACGAGCCCGAGGCCTTCGAAGACCTGGTGAAGGCGGCGCAAGCCGCCGCCTAGGCGCGGTGGGGCCGTGGCTCCGTCGCCGCTCATCCGCAGTGCTCGCAACCCGGCGGTTGCCCATGTTCGTTTGCTCCAACGCGGCAGCACGCGCCGCCGCGCCGGTCACACGGTCGTCGAAGGCCCGAAGCTCGTGGCCGAGGCATTGCGCGCCGGCGTGATCGTTTCCGTGCTGTGCACGGCGGAGCCGTCTCCGGCCGCGGCGGCAGTCGCCGACGAGGCCGCGGCGCAGGGGCTTTCCGTGCGCCGGTGCACCGACGGGATATTCGACGCTGTCGCCGACACCGAGACGCCCCAGGGAGTCCTGGCCGTGATCGCCACGCCGGACCCGCCGCCGGTTTCGGGCCCCGCGTTGCTCCTGGTCGTTGACGGAGTGCAAGACCCGGGCAACGTCGGCGCCATGGTCCGCAGCGCCGCCGCGGCGGGCGCGACGGGCGTAGTCTGCGCCCCGGGCACGGCCGACGCCTACAGCCCCAAGGCCATGCGAGCGGGCGCGGGCGGGCAGTTTCGCGTGCCCATTCGGAAAGCGGCCGAACCGGCGGACCTCGAGTCGCTCGCCGACGATGTCGACATATATGCGGCCGTCACCGACGCCGATCTGACCTATCACGACATCGACTTGACTCGCCCCTGCGGACTGATCGTGGGCGCCGAATCGGCCGGTGTTTCGCCTGCGTGGCGCGCCGCGAGCCGCGCGACCGTCCGCGTGCCGATGCACGCCGAGGTCGAGTCGCTCAACGCGGCCGCCGCGGCCGCCGTTATCCTGTTCGAGGCCGCGCGGCAGCGCGTGGCTGCCTCTACCAACAAAGATCCTGGTGCGCGAGCGGATTGACGAGCTGCTGGCCGCGGCGCGGGCCGAGCTGGCGCAGGCCGGCTCCGACGCGGCGTTGGAAGCCTGGCGCGTGGCGCACCTGGGACGGCGCAGCGCGCTCACCGGCATCCTGCGGTCGATCCGCGAGCTGCCCCCCGAGGACCGCCGGGCCGCCGGCCAGGCCGCCAACGCCGCGCGCCAGGCCCTCGAGGAGGCGTTTGCCGCCCACCAACAGAGCCTGAGCCAGCGCGCCGATGGGTCAGGCCCCGACGTCACCATGCCGGGCTACCCCGTGCGACTCGGCCGGCTGCATCCGCTGACGCGCACGCTGCGCGAAATTCGCGCGGTGCTCGCGCCATTGGGCTTCCGCGCCGTCAGCGGGCCGGAGGTGGAGTGGGACCGCTACAACTTCGAGCTGCTCAACATTCCCGCCGACCATCCGGCCCGCGACATGTGGGACACCTTCCATCTCCAGCAGCAGGCGCGGCCCGGCGATCTGCTGCTGCGAACCCACACGTCGCCGGTGCAGGCGCGCGTGATGGAGCAGGTGCGGCCGCCGGTGCGCGTGATCGCGCCGGGCAAGGTCTATCGCTACGAAAACCGCGACGCCTCGCACGAGTCCGAGTTCATGCAGGTCGAGGGGCTGGCGATCGACGAGCGCATCACGATGGCGGACCTGCGCGGCACGCTGACCCACTTCGTGCGCGCGATGTTCGGCCCGGACCGCGAGCTGCGGATTCGCGCCAGCTATTTTCCCTTCACCGAGCCCAGCGCCGAGGCCGAGATGTCCTGCCACGCCTGTGACGGCGGCGGCTGTTCGGTCTGCGGGGGCAGCGGCTGGATCGAGATTCTGGGCGCGGGGATGGTGCATCCCACGGTGCTGGCGAACGTGGGCTACGACCCCGAGGTGTATCAAGGCTTCGCCTTTGGCATGGGCGTGGAGCGGATCGCCATGCTGAAATACGGCGTCACCGACATCCGCAGCTTTTACCGCAACGACCTGCGGTTCCTCAGGCAGTTCCACTAGCTCATGCGGGTGCCCTACGAGTGGCTGTGCGAGCTGTCGGGCGTCGATGCGCCGGTTGACGAGGCGGCGCGGCGGCTGACGGACGCGGGCTTCGAGGTGGCCGAGATTCACCGCGCCGGCGAGCACTGGGACCGGGTGGTGGTGGGCGAAGTCGTGCGCATCGACCCACATCCCAATGCCGATCGGCTCAACCTGCCGACGGTGACCACCGGCGCGGACGAGTTCCAAGTCGTGTGTGGCGCGTGGAACTTCGCGTCCGGCGACAGGATCGCCTTCGCACACGAGGGCGCGCGGCTGTGGGACGCCTACTCCGACGAGCCGCGGCTCAAGGAGCTAAAGCCGACCAAGATTCGCGGCGTGGTCTCACGCGGCATGTTGTGCTCGAACCGCGAGTTGGGACTGAGCGACGACCACGAGGGCATCCTGATCCTGGAGCCCGATGCGCCCGTGGGCCGCCCGCTGACCGAGGTCCTCGGCGACGAGGTGATCGAATTCGAGCTCAAGGCCAACCGCCCGGACGCCCTCTCGGTGCTGGGCATCGCGCGCGAGGCCGCCGCGCTCTTCGGCACCGAGGTCCGCTCGCCGATCCCCGACGCTCGGGCGAGCGACGGTGAACCGTGGCCGTCGGTGCAGCTGGAGATCGACGACCCGGCGCTCTGCGCCCGTTACTCGGCGGCGTTCGTGCGCGACGTGGAGGTGGCCGAGTCGCCGGCCTGGCTGCGCAAGCGGCTGGAGCTGGCGGGCATGCGGCCGATCAACACGATCGTGGACGTGACGAACTACGTGATGCTGGAAACCGGACAGCCGCTGCACGCGTTCGACTGGGACACCATCCGCGGCGGCCTGATCGGCGTCCGCACGGCCAGGGCCGGCGAGCGGCTGGTGACGCTGGACGGCCAGGACCGCGAACTAACCGGCGAGACGCTCTGCATCGTGGACGGCGAAGGCCCGGTGGCGCTGGCGGGCGTGATGGGCGGGCTGGCTACCGAAGTCACCGACGCCACGTCGACGGTGCTGCTGGAATCGGCCACGTTCGACCCCGTGAGCATTCGCCGCACGGCGCACCGGCTGGCGCTGCGCAGCGAGGCGTCGCGCCGGTTCGAGAAAAACCTCCCCCCTGAACTCACCGAACCCGCGCTGCGACGCTGCGTGCAACTCATCGAGACCATCGGCGCGGGACGCGGGGAGTTCCTGTCGGGCGACGCCTACCCGGCACCGAGTCAACCCGAGCCGGTTTCGCTCGAGTTCGACCGCATCGAGCGCCTCATGGGCCTGGCCTACGAATGCACCGAGGTGCGGCGCGCGCTCCAGGCGCTGGCCTTCACGGTGACCGAGACCGACGACCTGTTGCACGTGCAGCCGCCGTTCTGGCGCCGCGACGTGACCACGCCCGCCGACGTGGTGGAAGAGGTCGCGCGGCTGCTGGGCTATGACCGCATCCCGAATACGCTGCCCACCGGCGGCGTGACCGACACGGTGCCGGGCGAGCTTGACCCCCGCGACGACGAGCTGCGGGACGTGATGGTCGGCCTTGGATTCACCGAGTGCGTGACCTATGCGCTCACGAGCGAGGCCCGCCTGGCGCGGCTTGTGTCGCCCGACCTGCTGGACGCCGATCCGGAAACGCCGCTGGGCGATCCGGAGACCTGGGAAATGGTTCAGCGTTCCGCGATGAATGACGCCGGGCGCGCGCTTGCCGACCGCCTGTTGCCGCTGCACCGAGCGCCGCTGGCGATCCGTAATCCGCTGTCGTCCGATGAGTCGACACTGCGGCTCACCGGCCTGGCGACGATGCTGGAGACCCTGCGCGCCAACCGCCGCCACACCGACCGCGACCTGCTGCTCTTCGAGTGCCAGCCGACATTCCTGCCGCGCCAGGACGACCTGCCGGATGAGCCGCTGCTGCTGACGGCGGTGATTGGTGAGCGCGTCAGTGCCGGGCGCTGGGACGAGACCGCGACCGTCGAGCTTCCGTTCGTCCGCGGCGTCGTCGACGAAGTGCTGGCGCGGTCTGGCGTCGACCAGCCCACGGTCAGCCACGAGGAGGTCGAGCACCCGACGTTCGCGGCCGGGCAGGCGGTGGGAGTGACACAAGCCGGTCGAACGCTGGCCGCCTATGGCGCCATCGAGCCGGAGGTGGCCGCGGCCTACGACCTGGACGAACGCGCCTGGGCGCTGCTGGTGGACGTGGGCGCGCTGCGGGCAGCCTCGGCCGGCCCGCCGTCGTTCACGCCCTGGTCGGAGTATCCGGCTGCGCTGCGTGACCTGGCGGTCGTCGTCGACGAGGGCGTGGCCCAAGCCGAGGTGCTGGAAACCATCCGGCGCGCCGGGCGGCCGCTGCTGGCCTCGGTGCGCATGTTTGACGAGTACCGCGGCGAACAGATCGCGGCCGGCAAGCGCAGCCTGGCATACGCGCTGAGCTATGCGGCGCCGGACCGGACGCTCACCGATAAGGAGGCCGACAAGGCGCACAACCGCGTCGTCCGGGCGCTCCAGCACCGGCTGGGAGCGGAGTTGCGGGGCTAGACAGCCCGTAACGCCGCTCGCGGCTTAGAGCGGGTAGCCCTGCACCCACACGTTCGTGAAGGTGACGCTGCCGCCCTCGCCCCAGTTCTTGCATTCCAGGCTGACGAGCGCCTCCGCGCCATAGGGCAGGTCTTCGGCCGCCGCTACGGTCACGCCATTGATCGCAAGGCCGGCCCAGCCGTCGCGATAAGTGAAGCGAACGGCAAAGGGCCGTCCGTAGTCGATATCAGGAATCTGGCCCCATGGCCACTCTTGAATGATGTCATACCTGCCGTTGGAGAACCGGCCCCACGTCAAACCAAAACTCTCGGTTCCGGAAGTGTCTGGTCGACCATGTATGCCGATGCCGATTCGGTCGTGGTTCTCCCAGCCCTCGTAGGCGCTGCGTAGATTGATGTCAACAATCGGGACTTGCCGTCCTGGGTTTTGATGCAGCACGACCGTTGCCTGCAACATGAGCTCACGACCAAAGGCAGAGGCAGGTGTCAATTCGGTTTCGTAGCTGTCTTGACAGTCAATGTGGGCGCGACTGAACAGCAGAATGGGCCGAGGGGGTGGAAGGGACGTCGCGCCGCCGCTGCTGATGGTCTCAAGCCACGAATCGATTAAGGGCCGCGCGCGCTCGCTTGGAATCAGGAAGTTCGTGTTTTGAAGGTCGCTCAGGGATCCGACCGTGATGCCGACCACGTGCCCATCCAGCGTCGCGACCGGCCCGCCGCTGTTGCCGGGATTGAGCGCGGCGTCGGTCTGGAGATATTTCCCGCCTGGAACGCTGATGCGGTTCGAAAGCAAGCCGGTGGTGACCGTTGGACTGGCGGCGCACGGCGAGTCTTTACCCGTGAGCGTCGCGCCGTGGCCCATGGCCACGAGCTGTGAACCAAGCGGCAGATCTGCCGAATTGCCCCAGGTAACCGGTACCGAGTGGGTCAATCCGTCGATGACCAGCAACGCCAGGTCGATGTCCGCATTGGCGGCAACCACCGAGGCCGTAGCCTGGTGCCCGGTGACCGTCGTGGCGGTGATCGTTTGGGCGCCCTCAACGACATGCCAGCTCGTGACGGCGTAGCCGTCGTCGGTAACGAAGAAGCCGGAGCCGCACTGCTTCAGGTCGGTCTCGATGCGTAGCAACGACGGCTGGAGGCGCTGCACCGTGCTCGCCACGTCGCCGGTCGCCGTGACGGCAGCGAGCGACCCACCCTGGTGGAGACGCGCCTGATCGCCGACGCTGAACGGGGGCTTCGAGGTGAAGGCCGGGAATTGCTCCCAGGAGTTGCCGGGGTATTTGCGGTTGCGCAGGGTGTCGCCCAGCAAACGGAGCTTGACCGGCGAAGTCTCGGACTCCGGGTGATATTCCAGGACGGCGGCCTGGAAATACTGCCGAATGCGGCTGTCCACGGCCCGACCGGGGTCGTGCAGCACGGCCTGGTGGTGGTTGTCACGCCGTGCGTCGGACTTGGGATAGCCGAAGGAGTCCACGCCGCCAAGCCGGTGGAAGAAGTCCGCAAAACCAATTGAGACTCCCTCCACCGAAATGTTCGCCACCTTGTGGCCCCAGGGACCGAGGACTTCCCCCGGATGCGGGTTGGTGAAGTCCGGCTCAACGCCCTGGTCGATGGACCCGCCGAGGCCGCCGCCCAGATGGTCCCAGGCCAGGCGGCGCTGGAACGTGTGCCGACCGCCCTGCGGCGGCGGCTGCCAGTCGACGACGCCGCGCTGGTAGTACTGCGTCAGCGTGCCTCGGGTCTCCTCGAAGATCTCCGACGTGGGGAAGCCCCAGCGCTCGACGCCGCCGGTCCGGTCGAAGTTGGCCAGGAAATTGGCCTCGAAGGATGCGCCGTTGGTGAATGTGCCCGAGAGATTCAGGATGTTGTGCTGCAGCTCGGCGTAGTAGCGCACCGCCGTGACCTGCGCCGTGGCCGTGACGCCGAAGCCGAGCTCACGCGCGGCTGCGGGAGCCGCAGCGACCGCCGCGAGCAATAGAGCGACGGCCACAGTGATGAGACGAGTGGGGCGCAGCGGAAACGTCGCTATCTGGGAAGGGAGGGCCGATCGGCAGAGTCGGGCCGCCTAGCGTACATGCGGCAACGGCTCGATCACTAGGGTAACGACGCGGTCCGATGCCCGTCGCTTGAGCAACGCGGCTTCAGGTCGCTCCTATCGGCTCGGGCCGGCGTGGCTTCGACTCGGAAAAGGAACCGAATCACCGCCGCGCGCGCGGCGAATCGGGTTGTGCGTCCGGCGCTACAGGTCCTCGAACGCGACGTTGGCGGCGTGGACCTCGTCGGCGCAGGCGCGGTCGATGGGGACCGGCGTGGGCAGGTTGTTCTTGGCGATGTAGCCCTTGTCGGCCAGCCAAGCCTCGACCTCTTCGCCGCTGACGTCGGCCAGCATGCGGCCGTCCACCACCACGCACGGCGACAGCGGCTGCCCGCTCTTGATCACCATCTCGTGGTAGTTCGTCGGGCTGTTGATGATGTCCTTGTCCTCGTAGCCGAGGTCGTATTTGTCGAGGACGGCGCGGACGCCGGCGCTCCAGCCGCAGACGGGCTTGAGGTACGCCACGATCTCAGGCGTTGACTGCGTTGCCATGGTTTGTCTCCAGGAAAGTCCCGGCGGTGCGGGAAGGTCGTCTCCCAATTGTGTCAAATCGGGGCCGCAGTCGGTAATGGCGGGGAGTCCGGTCTTGGTTCGACCGGCTCACCACGAACGGCGGGCGGCCCTGCCGGCCCAAGCACCCGGCACCCGAGCCACTGCCGCCGTCGGTCATACTGGCGCGAACGAAAGGGGAGCATCGACATGGCAAGACTCAACCTCGGCGATGCGTTTCCAGCGCTGGAGGGTGTGCTGGGCGACGGCACGCCGTTCCGAATCCCCAATGATCTGGGGGACCGGCGCACGGCGTTGCTGTTCTACCGCGGCCACTGGTGATCGCACTGTCGCCGGCAGTTGGCCGGCTACAACTGGCTGCTCGACACCCTTGACGCGATCGGCGTCGACGTGGTGGGACTCTCCGTCGATCCGCGCGAGGACATCGCGGCGCTGACGGAGCGCCTGGGGCTCGAGTTCCCACTGGTGGGCGAGTTGGCCTATCCGGACGCCCCCGACGCGGTGGGCGCCTACCGTTTTGAGCGCCGCCGGGCCTTCCAGGCCACGGCCTTCGTGCTGGACGCCGATCGCCGCGTCGAGGCGGCCGTCTACTCGGCCACCAACGCCGGCCGCCTCACGCCCGAAGAGCTGATGCGCACCTACGGCTGACCCCGCGTCAGCCCGCGAGGTGCGGGTTCACCGAGCCCCAATCGGCGACGGCCGGGATCAGGCCCATGCCAATCGTCTCGTCGCGCAGGTGCTGGAGGTGCGCGTAGGCGGCGTCGAGCTCCGCGCGCTCGTCCGCGTCGCCTTCGGGCAGGCGCCAGGCGACCCCGCCCGGACCGAGCGTCGTGGGCATGGCCATCATCACGTTTGTGTACGGCTCGCCGGTCACGAAGGCCCCGCAGGGCCACTCGAACGGCTCGCCGCCGCAGGCCGCGCGCACCATCATCGCGGTGAGGTGCGCCGGCGACTGGAACGACGAGCGCCCCCGCAACTTGATGACGCGCGCGCCGCCGCCGAGCACGTGCTCGCGGATCTCCTGCCATCCCTCGGCGTCCAGCCCCACGCCATTGGCCGCAGCGCCGCCGTTGACAATGTCGTTGAGCGGCACGCCGTCGATCTGGATCGCGCCCTTGTAGAGCGCCATCTCCTGGCCGTGGCCGCCGTAGGTGCGGCAGCCGTCCACACGGTGCTGCGCCACGCCGAAATGTTGCGCCAGACGCGTCTGCAGACGGGTGCTGTCAAGGGCCGCCAGCGTGGTCACGCGCTGCGGCGGCAGGCCCGAGTGCACCAGCGTCACCAGCCCGGTGATGTCCGCCGGGTTGAACACGATGACCACCAGCTTGGCCTCCGGCGCATGCTGGCTGATGTCCTTCCCGAGCTGCGCGGCGATCTCGGCGTTGCCGCGCAGCAGGTCCTCGCGCGTCATGCCCTCGCGGCGCGGCGCGCCGCCGGAGCTGAGTACGAAGGCCGCGCCGTCCAGCGCCTCGCCCGCGTCCGTCGTCCAGGTCACGTCGGCGCCGGGAAAGGCGCAGTGGTAGATCTCCTCCGCCGCGCCCTCCAGGCCGGGCCCGAATGGGTCGTACATGGCGACGGTGTTGGCCGTGCCGGTGGACAGCAGCGCCTGGACCAGGTTCGAGCCCACGGCGCCCGCCGCGCCCATCACGGCGACCTTGTCGGTGGTCAGGTAGCTCATGTCGCCCCCGGCGGCCACTAGGCCCGCACCGCGGCGAGTTGCTCAGCCAGAGCGGCCTGCAAGATGCGGTAGTCGCTCGAGTAGTCGATCATCGTGAATCCCTGCGCGATGAGCTGTTGCGCCCGTTCCACGTTCGGCGCCGGCAGTCCGGCGGGCTTGCCGGCGGCCTGCGCCCCGGCCAGGATCCTGGCAATGGCGTCCGCGTGGTCGGCGTTCGTGAACATGTCGGCGCTGGTGAGCCCCATGGAGAGCGCCAGGTCGGACGGCCCGATATAGGCCACGTCCATGCCGTCGACTTCCATGATCGCCTGAGTGTTGGCCACGCCCTCCAGGTCCTCGATCTGGGGGCAGATGATCAGGTTGTCGTTGGCCTGCGCGGTCCAGGCGCGGTCGATGGTGGCGCGCGAGGTGCCGGACGAGCGATGCCCGCGGGGCGGATAGCGCACGGCTTCGGCAATGGCCTCGGCCTGCTCGACCGTGCTCACGTGCGGGACGACCAGCCCAATGGCGCCGGCGTCCAGGATCTGCCCGAAGCAGGCCGGATCGTTGGTCCAGGGACGCACGAGAGGCACGCAATCCTGCGACTCGATGGCCCGTAGCCCTTCCGTGATCATCCCCAGGTCCCAGGGCGCATGCTCGGCGTCGATCACCAGCCACTCACAGCCGCCCACCGCCATCACCTCGGCAGCCAGGGGCGACGCCAGGTTCAGCCAGGAGCCAATGGACACTTCGCCTCGGCGCAGCGTGGCCAAGACCGGATTCGGAAACCTCACGAACGTCCTCCGTTCAGCACGGACTCACTGACCCAATTGTGACGCACCCGATGCCAGAACGGGCACTCCGACTGACGACTTCTTGACAAGCCTACGGGGATGGTCAGACAGTCAGGGTAATTCCCCCAGTTGCTTCGGCGGCTGGGCAGAGGCCACCCGAGGGTGGCCTCTGCTTTTTCTTGCCAATGCGCACAAATGTATACGTCGACGGCTTCAACCTGTACTACGGTGCCCTTCGAGGCACGCCTTACAAGTGGTTGGACCTAGAAGAGCTTTGCCGTCGACTCTTAGGATCCCGACTCACACTGAGCCGCATTCGCTACTTCACGGCGGACGTGAGGCCCGTTCCGACTGATCGTCAGAAGCATGTGCGTCAGCAGATTTGCCAGCGCGCGCTCCGAACCATTTCATGCTTGGACATTCACAAGGGCCGCTTCGCACGTGGCTCCCGATGGATGAATCTCGCTGAGCCGGTACCTGGCCTGCCCGACAAGGTTCGTGTGCAATGCACGGAAGAGAAGGGGTCTGACGTGAATCTGGCGACGTACCTAGTGTTCGATGCTGCGGTCAGAGACTTTCAAGCAGCGGTCGTCGTCTCCAACGACACCGATCTGGTGGAGCCAATCAAGCTGGTACGACAGGAGTTCAATCGCCCGGTCATGGTTGTCAATCCGCAGCGGAGCCGTAGTGACCGTATGCGAAAAGCAGCCACGTCGTACGAGCTGCTAGACCAAGAGCTGCTAGCGCAATGCCAATTCCCGCGACACTTGATAGACGTGAGTGGGTCATTCGAAAAGCCCGCCGCCTGGGAGGAAGCTCGCTAACACTCGGCGGATCTGGCCGTTCGTTCTGGCGTAAGGCGGTCGGCCACGTTCGCCGCCTCGCGACAGCCGGGCATCGCGTCTTCCTCCAGAAGAAGACGTGATTGGCCGCTTCTACGATTCGGCCTGCCCTACGCAGCGAGGCCTCAGCCCGATAGACACGCCATCACGGGGTCGTAGTCGGGCAGCTCGGCCACCTCTGGCGCGGTTTCGATGTGCGCGACCTTGCCATCGCCGTCGACGACCACGATCACGCGGTTGGCGATGTTCATGTCCTCGATCAGCACGCCGTAGGCGCTCGCGGTGGCCCCGAGGGGATTGAAGTCGCTCAGCACCGGATAGCTCACGCCCGACTGCTCGGCCCAGGCCTTCAACGTCCAGGTGTTGTCGGTCGAGATCGCGACCGTCACCGTGCCCTCGAGTCCACCCAGCTTTTCCGCGATGATCGGCAACTGGTCGCTGCACACCGGCGAGAACGCGGCCGGCACGAAATTGATCACCACCGTCGATCCGCGATGGTCGCTCAGCTTGAAGGGCTCGGCGTCCCTGGGGGCCGTCGGAAGCTCGAAGTCCGGGGCCTCGTCGCCCACTTTCAACGTTGCCGTCTCAGACATGACACATCTCCCGCGGAAGTAGCTGCCGCGATCGTACGGGTCGCCGACCCCGCCCACAAAACGGGCCGGCTAGCGATAGGCCGACGCCTGCATGCCGAACCAGGTGGCGTAGGTTCCGCCGCGGGCCAGCAGCTCCTCGTGGGTGCCGTGCTCGGACAGCCGCCCGTCCTCGATGACGTAGATGCGGTCGGCCATCCGCACGGTGGAGAACCGGTGCGAGATCAGCACCGCCATGTGGTCCGAGGTCAGCTCCCGGAAGCGCTGGAAGACCTCATATTCGGTGCGCGCGTCGAGCGACGCGGTGGGCTCGTCGAGGATGAGCAGCTGGGCGTCGCGCATGTAGCCTCGGGCCAGCGCGATCTTCTGCCACTCGCCGCCGGAGAGCTCGGTGCCGTCGCCCCACCAGCGCCCCAGCGTGGTGTCGTAGGTTTCGGGCAGTCCCTCGATAGTCTCGGCCGCACCGCTGCGTCGCGCCGCCGATTCCACCAGGGATCGCACGTCCTTGAGCGGCAGGTTGCCGTAGCCGATGTTGTCGTTGGCGGTGGCGTGAAATTGCACGAAGTCCTGGAACGTCACGCCGATCTGGCTGCGCACGCTGGCGACGTCGTACTCGCGCAGGTCCACGCCGTCCAGCGTCACGCGTCCGCGCGAGGGATCGTAGAGGCGGGTGAGCAGCTTGACGATGGTGGTCTTGCCCGCGCCGTTGGCCCCGACCAGCGCGATGGTCTCGCCGCGGCCGATGGTGAGGTCGATGCCGCGCAGCACCGGCTCCCGCACGCCGGGATAGCTGAAGTGCACGTCGTGGAAGGCCATGCCCTTCCGGATGGGTCGCGGCACCGGTCGTTGCCCCGGATCGGGGCGAATCGTCGGCTCGAAGGCCAAGAAGTCGAACAGGTTGGTCAGAAACAGATTGGCCTCATACATCGAGTTCACGCCGGCGAAGATCCGTCGCAGCCGCTCCTGGGTCTGCACCAGCGCCTGGTGATAGAGCGTGAGATCGCCCAGCGTCAGCCGCCCGGCGATGGTGGCCAGCGCCACGAAGATGTACAGCCCGGACGCCGTGCCCGCCGACACAATGCCGAGAGCGAAAGTGATGCTCTCGCGCGAGAGCGTGAGCTTGCGATTCTCGCGGTAGAACCGGGCAAAGGTGCGGCGGTACTGCGCCAGCAGATGGCCGCCCAGATCGAAGAGCCGCACCTCCTTGACCGTTTCGTCCGAGGTCATCACGTAGCCCAGATACCAGAGCCGGCGGGCGTCGGGCGCGCGCCGCCAGTTCATCCGGTAGCGCGCGCGGGCGAACCACATGTCGGCGCCCAGATAGGGGATGGACGTGACCGCCACCACCAGCAGAATCCACCAGGCCAGCGCCGCCAGCAGCGCCGCCACCGAGACAAGCTGGATGAAGCTGCCGGCCAGCGAAAAGACGTTGGTGACGAGCCCGGTCGGGCGCATGTTGGCCTCGCGGCGGGCGCGCTCCAGCATGTCGTAGAACGTCGAGTCTTCGAAATAGGCCAAATCCAGTGTCTCGGCCTTTTCCAGGATCATGATGTTGATCCGGTTCGAGAAGCGGTCGCCCAGCATCGCCTGCAGCGCGTTGCCCCCGTGATCGAGCGCCGTGCCGACCAGCGCCAGGGCCAGCTGCAGCACTACCAGCATCACCACGCGGTTGACCGAGTCGCCGGCGCCGCCGACGGCGATGGCCTCGACGACCGCGTCGATGACCAGCTTCGTGAGCCATATGGTCGCTGCGGGAATGAGGGCGCGAACCGCCGTGACGGCGGCTACCCCGGCGGTGAGGCCGGGACTGGTTTGCCACACCATGGCCATCACGCGCGGCGTGTAGGCAAACGTGGCGCCCAGGGCGCGCGCGAATTCGCGCGGACTGAAGGAAGCCCGCCCCGACGACCGCCCGTGCGCGAAATCCATGAGGGCGATGAGATCCGAGACTCGACCTAGACTAGAGGCTAGCAGCGCAACTGCGCCGACGAATCGAGCGGAGACGTGCCATCGACCTCAGCAGGCGGGTTTGGCGGGAGTCCACGCCTCGTGCGAACCCGGAGTGGTCGGCGTGGGTGACTGAGTTCGCCCCAGTCGCCCGATAGTCGAAAGGTTTCGGACAATCCGCTCCGTGGCACGTGCGAGCTCCGGGAACGACCAGTCCGAAGGCGTCACGCGCTACGCCACCTGGGCCGCGCGCATGGTTGTGCTGGCGGCGTTCTTCGATCTCTTCATGCAGTTCCCGATCATGGCGCCGCATGCCCGGGACCTCGGCGCGTCGGCCACGTTGGTCGGGGTGATCGTCGCGGCCTACTCGGTCACCAACCTCTTCGGCAACTTGGCCGCCGGGTTCGTCCTCGACCGATGGGGGCGCCGGCTGCCAGTGCTTCTCGGCTTGGGAATCACGGCGCTGGCCGTCCTTAGCTACGCGGTGGTCCGCTCGCCCGAGCAGCTTCTGGCCGCGCGAGCGATCCACGGCCTTGGGGCGGCCGCGCTCACGCCGGGGGCCTTCGCCATCCTGGGAGACCGCGCCGTGACCGAGCGGCGAGCGCGGGCGATGGCGCTTGCCGGCGCCCTGATCGCGATCCCGGCCATGATCGGACCGCCGGCCGCCGGGCTGCTTCGCGACGCGTGGAGCGCCAATGCCGTGTTCGTGGCCGACGCCGCCTTCGTGATGGCCACGCTCATCATCTTTGCGACCACCTCGCGCGGGGCATGGCGCCCGGCGGATTCACGCACCGTCGCAAGCAGCGCCGAGTCACTGCCCGCCCTGTGGCGCAGCCGCCTGTTGTGGTCGGCCTATGCCGCCCAGTTCGCCATCACTGTCGGCGTCGGCGTCCTGGTGACGCACCTGCCCCTCGTGCTGGAAGACCAGGGCGAGACCGCCGCGCGGTCCGGCGTCAGCTTCGCGATCTACGCGCTGGTGTCGATGCTGGTGATGGCCAGTCCCATCGGGGGCGCGAGCGACCGCATCGGACGATTCATTCCGTTGATCGTTGGACTCGTTGGCGTTGCAGCCGGACTGGCCGTGGTGGGAACGTCCACCGGCTACACCGGGATCGCCATCGGAATGGCAGTCTTCGGCCTCGGGTACGGGCTCGTATTTCCGGCGGCGGCGGCATTGGTTACGGAAGCCACGGGCGCCAGGAGCCGCGGGAGGGTGTTCGGGGTCTTCTATGCGGTGTATTCGCTGGGCGTGGCCGCCGGTGCGGCCGGCAGCGGGCGACTGGCCGGGCAATTCGACGACATGGTCGGTCTGCCGTTCTTCGCGGCGGCCGTGGTCGTCCTGGCTGCGCTGCCCATCGTCGCGACGCTCAGGTATGCGACGCAATCGCGGGGGTGACCGGGTAGTCAGCCCATACCGGGGTCGAGGAGGACGACTGCACGCACGCTCGACGCCGACCCGAGACTAGACATACCAGGGCAGCATCGGCTCGACGGCTAGCACCAGGAACACCAGCGCGAGGTAGACCAGCGAGAACTTGTAGGCGTTCAACGCCTGCTTGGAGCCGGCGCCGTTGCGCAGGGGCCAGGAGGCGCGCAGCCAGTAGGCGCCGAGCAACGTCGCCGCAAGGGCAAACGCCAGCCCGCCGTAGCCGGCGGCCAGCGGCAGCCATGCCAGGGCCGTGAGCAGCAGGATGTACAGCATGATCTGCACGGCGGTATCGCGTGGGCTGGCGACGGCTCCCAGCATCGGAATCCTGGCCGCGCTGTAGTCATCGCGCAGCACCAGCGACAGCGTCCAAAAGTGCGGCGGGGTCCAAAAGAACACAAAGGCGAACATGTAGAGGCCGACAGCGTCGATGTGGCCTAAGACGGCGGCCGCGCCAATCAGCGGCGGGAACGCGCCGGCGGCGCCGCCGATCACGATGTTGTTCCACGAACGGCGCTTCAGCAGGACGGTGTAGACGAGCACATAAACCGCGGCCGCCGCGAGCGTGAGCAGCGCGGCGAGGAGGTTGGTGGTGACTGCGAGGGCGACGACGGCGATCGCCACCAGCACGAGCCCGGCGATGACCGCCGCTGCCGGGCGGACCCGACGCGACGCCACCGCACGTTCGCGGGTGCGACGCATCTTGGCGTCGATGTCGGGCTCCAGACCCTGGTTGATGAGATTGGCCCCGGCGGCGGCCACGGCGCCGGCGAGCACCACGGCCAGCAACACCGCGGGCTCGGGGCTGCCGGCGGCGGCCCTCCAGACCCCGGCGGCAGCCGTGAAGACGAGCAGCAGAACGATTCGGGGCTTGGTCAGCGTGAAGAGGTGGCGAGCCAGCGCGGCCATCAGCGCCGCCGCGGCTGCAGCGCCAGGCCGAAATGGATCACCACCACCCACCAGAGCAGGGTGGCGAGCGCCAGATGCAGCACGCGCAGCTCGGGATAGAGGCCGATGGCGATGGACGTGACGCCGACGGCGAACTGCGCGGCTGATACGAGGCCTGCGGCCAGGCTCAAGTTGAAGGCAAGACCGATTCCCGCGCGCCGCCAAACCTGCCAGGCGGTGAAGAAGAACGTCAGCAGAAGCGCCGAGGCCGCGGCCCGATGCAGCATGTGCAGGGTCAGGTTCTCCGCACCCACGCTTCCGTCGCAAAGCGGCAGCGTGGGGCAGCCGGCGCTGGAGTTGGTGCCCACGATGGAGCCGCCGACCAGCACTACGAACGCGGTCGCCACCAGCAGCGCCCGCGTGCGACGAATCCCGGGCAGCGCCGCGCGGGTCCAACCCAGCGCATGCAGCGCACCAATGGTCAGCAGGGCCAGCGTGAGCAGGGAAAAGGTGAGATGGGCCAGGCGAACCATGCCGTGAAGCTCGGTGAGCACGGTGGCGCCGCCGAGCCCGGCTTGGGCGACGATGGCCGCCAGCGCCCACAGGAGCAGGCGGTTGGTTAATGGCTCAAGCGTCCGAGCGCGGAATGCGTACCAGGCGGCTACCGCGGTGGCGAGCATGGTGACGCCGGCGTAGACGCGGTGACCGAACTCGATGGCGGTGTCGCCCTCGAGCTCAGGGACGATTACGCCTTCGCACAGCGGCCAGTCGGGACAGCCCAGGCCGGCCCCGGACACGCGCACCCAGGCGCCGTAGGCGATGAGGCCGATGGTGAGCACCGACGCGGCGAAGGCCCATTGACCGGCGCGGCGCACATGAATGGCGAGCGGAATCTCCGAGGCGTTCAAGGGGCGCTGCGCTTCTACCGGGCCTGCGATGACACCAGGACCAGCACCGCGAGCAGCAATGCCGGAAGCAGCGTCCACGAGATCTCGGCGGGCCGGCCGCCGACGACGCTGCGGGCCGCCGTGGACCGCACGCGCATGCGCAGCGCGGTGACGACAACGGCGGCCTGGACGACCGCCAGGATTCCGACGACGAGCCAAAAGCCAAGGGTGTGCATCAGGGCAAGCGTAGCGAGCCGGCGCCGGTCGTGGCGGCCGACAACCGCAAGGGCCGGGGCGCACGGTACAAGCGGGAGCGCCGCAGGTCGAGGATCGGGTGGCAGCCGTTCACCGCGAGGGCGCGCCTACTACTTGACGAGGCGGGTTTCTGGGTAGAACGCGGCCCATGCGAACCAGAAATGATTGGCGTGGACGACCGGCGGCAGTTGAATGCCTTCCAAGGCTCCTGCCACCGCCTCGCCGGCGATCGACCAGGTTGAACCGGTTTCGCGGTCGGTGAAGGCTCCGTCCCCAGGCTCAAAGGTCAGCGTGCGGCCGGCGACCTCGCGCCCAAACGCCACCCCTGACCCCACGGCCTTCGCATCGGCGATGGCGCGAGCGTCCAGCGCGCTGGCCGTTTCCGGCGACCAGAACACGACAACCGGCAGGCCGCCCACCACGTCGTTGACCACGCCGACGCTTTGCAGGTGGGTAAAGGCGTAGGCCACAGCCTCGCCGCCGATTTCAATGGCCACGACGCGCTCCCCCGACCGCAGCCGGTCGTCCAACTCCCCGCGAAACAGAAACGGGCTGCCGCGGGCCGCGTCGTAGCCGGGATAGGGATTGCGACCGTAGTCGCGGCGGAAGCCCGTGTCGCGCCCCAGGACCATTCCATTGGGAAAGGACGCCTTGAACTCCCCGTATCCGATGAGCTGCGAGGGCAGCGGGTCGAGAAAGTACCCGGCCAGGTCGCCCACGATGCCCTCGCCGGTGAGCTGCTGCCACCAGGTCTCCGTCAGGTCGTCCCACATGATCAGGTCGCTGTTGCGCAGGTTGCCCGACACGCCGAAGCGCATGGTGGCCCCGAGCACCTCGCGGTCGAACACCAACGCTGAGTTGCACAGCGGGCAGAAGGTCACGGCGACGGGTCGGCCCCCGACCACGTCGTTCGCGATCTCGTGCCAGGTCAGGATCTGGAGCGGATAGGCGCGAGTTTCGCCGTTGGCGCCGAAGACCACCACCGGCTCGCGGTCGTCGAGCCAGGCGTCCGCCTCGGGCGCGGCGACGAACGTGGGCGCGTCGATGGGCGGGATGCCGTCGCGCGGTACGCCGCCGGAGAGAATCTCCCCGTAGGACACCACGCTGAGATCGAAGTTCGTCTGCCATCCGCCCGACCGCCAGATCTCGATCTGTCCCCGGTGGTGCGACTCGGGCGCGATCAGGCGCGGCTCGCGCCGAGCGACGACGCTTCCCGGAAGGGTTATGGCCCCGTCGGCCAGCACGACATCGGCGGCCTGTATCGGCGTCGCCGTGGGGGATGGCGCCGGGGTGGCTGGCGGGGTCGTCGGCGCGGCGGTGGGCGCCGGAGTCGTCGGTGCGACAGTGGCCCGTGGAAGCATGTCGACCCGGGTGGCGGTCGGCGGAGTCGGGGAGGCCGTCGGCGGTGTTGGGGCTTGGGTTGCCGCAGCGGCAGTTGCAGGCGCCGAGGTCGGCGCGGCCGGGCTTGGGGATGGGGTGGACCCGTCCTCGGCGGTCAACGCCGACTCGCCGCAGGCGGTCAGCAGCGCCGAAGCGCCGCCCACGGCGATAACCGTGGCACCGCGCAGCAACTGGCGGCGGCTGAGGCTGGCTGTTCTTGTCATACCGCGCTCGTGGATCGTGGTGGAGACCATCCCGTTCTACCGACCCTACGTCTGCGGTGGCGTTACGGTTGGGAAGAACTCAGACACAAATCCGGTAGCACAGTCACCAGGATCCATCGCGCTGCGGCTAAACGCACCTTGTCACCTACGTGACTCCCAGCCCCAACTGACACTCGCGGAACCTCGACTTTGCTGAGCGCTTTCCTTCCTGTGCCGACTGGGACTTGTGACGATTTGCTGCGGAGCTGCGATACCCTCGGCTACCCAACCGCCCAGCCTAGTTGCGCTGCATTCATTTCGCCCGATCCTTCTCATATCGGTCGACAATCTCGCGGTGCACGACCGCCACAAGCTTGGCTGGTGCATCCATCACGTCTTTAGGTGACAGCCAATCTCGCGATATCCTCTCAACGGTATTCTCGATCCTTACGCAAGCAAAGGGCAATGTGACGGTCGGATCCATTCGCTCGTATTTTAGATAAATCTGGTGGTCGATTGTCCTCGGAAATGCCTGGTAGAAGTCTTGGTATAGCGAGATGCGTTCATCGGTTTTCTGTTTAACGACAAAGGCTGCGAAATCTGCCGCGCTCTGTTCCAGTGGTCGGAAATGCACCACTATTTCAGGGAAGCCAGGAACTCTCCATTCCTCAGTCTTGTTTGCTCGACCAATCCGACCCTCTCGAATCAAATTTTCCCGTATACGAACACCTCTTCTGAGCAATCTCTCCTGCAATCCTGTGAGAGTGAAGCGGAATCCCTTCTCTCTGTTACAGGACGAGCAAAGTAAAGCAAGATTGTGGAAATCGCTCGTGCCCCCATCGTCCGTCGGGCGTATATGATCGATCTCAAGCAACTCAGGACGCTCAAGGAGATCAATGCTACACCCTTGGCAATAGGGTCCAAACTTGGCAATTAGCTCCGGGTGGTGTCGGCGCAAGCCGCGAAGATTCAGGGGCGGATACTTAGCCAGGACCTTTTGCGGGTGCAGAGGTGGCAGCTGGCCCTGTCGGGCAATTTGGTCGCTATACATGACTTCGACATTAGGGGGCCAAGTCACAGATTCTCGAATGAGAGCAAGGGTTTTCTGGGTCGAGGCAAGGATCCTTCGGTTTTCTTCGAGGGTGGGAGCAATGGCTCGATGAGCAGCCTCAACAGAGGCTGCGATTGCACGGAATTCGTGTGGATCAAGCAGATTCACTGCGAGTCTGGTGCGTGAGACATCGGGACAGTGAGATTCTAGCCGATTAGCGCTTGCCAGACTTCCCGGCCTTGCAGCAAGTCGGTCTTCTGCGCTTGTGGATGAGCGTAGTGCGACTAGTTCCGGGGACGGTTGGTGATGTGCTTGCAGAAGTCGCGAAAAACGGCGCGGACGGCACCAGCTCGACCCCCCGCGCGGCGCCGACGGACCGCAGCGGCGTCTCGATGGCGAGGTCCAGCGTCATCATGCGGCGCGGGCACGTGGCGCATGCGCCGGTGAGTTTCAGACGTACGTAGCCGTCCGGCGTGGCGCCCAGGTAGCGCAGCCCGCCGCCGTCGACGGCCATCTGCCTGGCGGCATGCTCCAGGACTTGCGCCACCGCCGGCGCCGCGCCGATCACCACGCCCGCGCCTCCGCCGAGTGAAACGTATCCACGCCGCCCCGCAGTGAGCCGTCCGGCCCGGCCAGGATCGTCACCGGGCTGGCGAACGCCGACTGTTCCGGATACGGCGGCACTTGCACGTCCCAGCCGCGCGCCCGCAGGTCCTCGTGCACCGCGTCGCCCAGGCGGGCGTCGGCCGTGACCCAAGGCGTGCTGGCGTCGATGCGCGGCGCGTCGATGGCCTCCTGCGCGCCCATTGCGTGGTCGACGACGTGGGAAATGATCTGCGAGACGCAGTTGGTGATGCGGCGTCCGCCGGACGCGCCCACCGCGAGCAGCGGTTGTCCATCCCGCGTAACGATGGCGGGCGTCATATTGCTGAGGCCGAACGAGCGGGGCCGCAGGGAGTTTGGGCGTCCCGGCCGCGGGTCGAACCACCACATGCCGTCGTTCCAGCAGATGCCGGTGCCGCGCGGCACGATCTCCGCGCCCCAGGCCCCGCCCAGCGTGTTGGTCAGCGACACGAACGTGCCGTCGCCGTCCGCCGTACACAAGTGCGTGGTGGAGGAGTCGCCCTTCAGGCGCTCGATCTCGCGGTCGGCCGCCATGTAGGCCCAGGGATCGCCGGCACCGGCGGACGCGGGCGCATGCCGCAGATCGATCGACTTGGCCTGCGCCGCTGCGTGCTCTTTGCCGACCAGATCCGCCCACGGCGCGTCGACGAAGTCCGGATCGCCCATGTGAATGAAGCGATCGACCTGCGCCAGTCGCAATGCCCAGATGTAGGCGTGCAGACGGTCCGCATCGACCTGGTTCCCGGCTCCGTCGTACGCCTGCTCGAACACGTTGAGCGTGCCGGCAGTCGTCGGCCCCGCGCAGCCTGGGCCGGGCGTGACGACGGTGGCATCGCGATAGGACGTTTCGAGCGGCTCCATCGCCCAGGCGCGGTACTGGGCCAGGTCATCGCGGCGCAGCGCGCCGCCGTTGGCCACGCAGTCGTCCGCGATGGCCTTGGCCAGGTCGCCACGGTAGAAGACGTCCGGTCCGTCGCGCGCTATGGCGTCCAGGCTGTCGGCCAGGTCGGGCTGCACCAGCAGCGGCTGCTCGCCCACGTCGGCTCGGGGCGGTCCGCCGTCGGCGTAGTAGACGCGCCCCAACTCCGCGCGGCGCTGCCCGGCGGCAGCGTGGCGGCCCATTTGCAGCAAATCGAACCACGTCAGCCGCGACCCGCGGCGCGCCAGCTCGACCGCCGGCACCACCAACTCCCGCCACGGCAGGCGGCCATGTCGCTGGTGCAGCAGCGCCAGTCCCGCGACGGCGCCCGGAATCGACATCGACGACCAGCCGATCAAGTTCGCGTCATCGACCACTCCCGGCCACAGGAAGGCGCCGAGGGCCCCCCGGCCGTCCAGCGGATACCGATCGGGCGTGGCCAGGGCGGGCGACTGCATGGGAAAGGCCACCACGTCGGCACCGGCCGGTCCGGCCACCACGCAATACCCACCGCCGCCGATGCCGCTCGACCACGGCTCGGCCACGCCGACGGCGAAGGCCGCGGCCACCGCCGCGTCAACAGCATTTCCACCGGCCTGCAACGTGTCCAAGCCAATCGCGCTGGCCTCCGGATGCTTGGTGGCGACCAGACCGCGCGACCCTTCGACCTCCGACTTTTGCATCGAGACCTGCGTGCGCGTTGGATTCATCAGGCCACCACCGATTCCGAGAACAGCGCGCTCACCGATTCGCCGGTATGGATACGCCGGATGGCCTCGGCCAGCAGGGGAGCAACGGGCAGCACGCGAATCTTGCCCTGGGGCCGGCCCGGCTCCAGCGGAATGCTGTCGGTCACCACCATCTCCTCGAGCGGCGACGCCTCCACGATGTCGTAGGCCTCGTCGGTGAACACCGGGTGCACGCAGGCAGCGTAAACGGCCCGCGGCTCTTGCTTCACGATTTCACGCAAGCCCTCACGTATGGACTGCCCGGTGACTACCTCGTCTTCCACGTAGAGCACCGTGCGTCCGCGCACGTCGCCGACCAGCCCGCGAATCATGACCTCGGCCGTGAGCGGATCGCGAAACTTGTCCAGCACGGCCAGCGGCGCTCGCAGCCGCCGCGCGCACTCGCTGGCCGTCTTGATGCGGCCGGTGTCGCCCACGACCACCAGATCGTCGAATCCCAGGTCTTCGAAGTATTGGGTGAGCAGCGGCATGCCGCTCAAGTGGTCGCTGGGGATGCTGAAGAATCCCCCGATTTGCTCGGCGTGCAGGTCCAGCGTGAGCACGCGGTTGGCGCCGGCGGTGGCCAGCAGGTCGGCGACCAGGCGCGCCGTGATTGCCACCCGCGGCTGGTCCTTCTTGTCGGACCGCATGTAGGGGAAGTACGGCACGACGGCCGTCACCCGCGCGGCCGAGGCGCGGCGCAGGGCGTCGATCGTGATGAACAGCTCCATCACGGACTGGTTGACCGGCGGGCGCGAGGTTTGGACCACGAATACATCGGCTTCGCGCACGTTTTCCAGCACGCGGACAAACGTGTTGTCGTTGCCGTACTCGAAGGTCTCCATGGCGCCGGGTTCGCAGCCCACCTCGCGGCAGATTCCCTCGGTCAGCGCGGGATGCCCGCGGCAGCCGAAGACCATCAGCCCGTTGTCGTGCATGCTCAAGCGCCTTCCGTGGAGAGCCACCGGTCAGCGGATCGGGTCGTAGCAGACGGTGACCGGGACGGGACTCTGGCGCAGCACGTGCGTCGCGGTGAATCCCAGGTCGCACTCGTGCTGTCCCAGGAAGCGATGCGTGCCGACCACGATCGAGGCCGCGTCGTGGCGCAGTGCGGCCGCGATGATGGCCGTGGAAGCCGCGCGCGCCTGGCACACCTCGGTTTCCACCTTCACGCGGCGATCACCCACGTGCTTCTGCGCGGTTGCCAAGATGGCCTCAGCCCGCACCAGCGCCTGTTCATCCGACGTTTCCAGCGGTTGCTGATGACCGACCTCGATTACATGGAGCAGCAGCAGCGAGCGCCGGTGCCGTCGCGCCAGCAGCGCGGCCGTGCTGGTGACGATTTCGTCCATGTGCCCACCGTTGACGGCCGCCGCAACCGGTCCCTGGCCGTCTTCGTCCACGCTGGCCGGCGCCGCCTACCCGGCGGCCGCCGCCACCGCCTCGTCCTCGACGGCCGGGCCCAGGATCGCCGTCCGCACCGCCTGGTCGACTCGTTCCGCCAAGTCCGCGTTTTCGCGCAGGAAGGTCTTGGCGTTTTCGCGTCCCATGCCGAGCCGCGTGCCGTCGTAGGAGTAGTGGGCGCCGCTCTTGGTGAGGATTCCCTGCTCGACGCCGAGGTCCAGCAGGTCGCCTTCGCGGGAGATGCCGGTGCCGTACATCATGTCGAACTCCGCCGTGCGGAACGGCGGCGCGACCTTGTTCTTGACCACGCGCACCCGTGTGCGAGCGCCCACGCTCTCGGTGCCAACTTTGATCTGTCCAATGCGCCGGATATCGAGCCGCACCGAAGAGTAGAACTTCAAGGCGCGCCCGCCGGGCGTGGTCTCCGGATTGCCGAACATTACGCCGATCTTCTCGCGCAGTTGGTTGATAAAGATGACGATGGCGCGCGAGCGATTGATGTTGGCCGTGAGTTTGCGCATGGCCTGCGACATGAGCCGAGCCTGCAATCCCACCTGCATGTCGCCCATGTCGCCCTCGATTTCGGCACGCGGCACCAGGGCCGCCACCGAGTCCACCACGATGATGTCCACGGCGTTGCTGCGCACAAAAACATCGGTAATCTCCAGCGCCTCCTCGCCGGTGTTCGGCTGCGAGACGATGAGATCGGCGATGTTGACGCCGAGTTTCTCGGCATAGGCCGGGTCCAGCGCGTGCTCCACGTCCGTGAACACCGCCGTCCCGCCCGCCCGCTGCGCTTCGGCCACCGCGTGCAGCGCCAGGGTGGTCTTGCCGGAGCTCTCCGGGCCGAAGACTTCGACCACGCGGCCCCGCGGGAGCCCGCCCACGCCCAGGGCAAGATCGATGCTCAATGAGCCGGTGGAGACGACCGGAATGGGGTCGCGGGCCTGGTCGTCCATGCGCATGACCGCGCCGGCGCCGAACTTGCGCTCAATCTGCGCAATGGCGGAATCGATGGCGCCCGAGCGCTCGTCAGACATGGGTTTTCCTCCCGGAGCACGAGGCGCTCGCCGCGCCGCGTCATGGTAACCGAGGGGCCGCGCCGAGGCATCCGCCGCAACCGGCCTGGGTTCCCCCTCATCCTGTCCTTCTCCCACCAGGGGAGAAGGGAATCCACGCCGCCCGTACCCGCTTCAGTCCGGTCCGATCCTTTGTCGTTCGCTGGGGTCCGGCCCCCTCTCCCTCGATGGGAGAGGGTTGGGGTGAGGGTGACACTCCGGAATGCCTGTCGGCGGAATTCGAGTGACCCACAACCCTCTCCGGTTGCCGTCCCCGTGGCGGCGGGCTAGCTTGCAGCACGGCTCCGAATCCGAGGCCCTTGCGATGCTTCCGACGACGATGACCGCCGCCGTGCTCCACGGCCCCGGCGACTTGCGTATCGAAACCCGTCCCGTCCCCAACGTCGAGCCCACGGACGTGGCGGTGGACGTGGCGTTTTGCGGCATCTGCGGCACCGACCTGCACTACTGGGACGGCTGGACCTTCGACGCCTGGCTCCCCAACTACGACCAGCCCTGGGTGCCGGGCCACGAGTTCACGGGCACGGTGGTGGCGGTCGGCGGCGAGGTGCCGGACCTATCGGTCGGCGACCGCGTGGTGGTCGAGCCGCGCACGCCCTGTCAGACCTGTGCGCCCTGCCGCAAGGGCATCACGAATTTCTGCACCAGCATGCGCGGCATGCGCGGCAGCGGGGCCTGGGCCGAGTACACCGTGGTGGACTATCGCAACGTCGTGCGATTCCCGAAACACCTGGACCCGCAACTCGTCAGCCTCACGGAGCCGCTAGGCTGCGTGCTGCGCGGGTTCGACCGCATCGACATCACCGCCGGGGATTTCGTGTTCGTGGCCGGGGCCGGACCGATCGGCCTGCTGGCCATGCAGATGGCCAAGCACAGTGGCGCCGCGCGAGTGCTGGTGAGCGAGCCGCACCCCTCGCGCCGGGACCTGGTGGCGGAGCTAGGCGCGGACGCCATCCTGGACCCGACCACCGACGATGTACCCGCGGCGGTGCGCGACGCCACGCGCGGACTTGGGGCCGACATCTGCATCGAGGCCGCCGGCGTGAATCCGGCGTTCCAGGCCTGCATCGACAGCGTGCGCGACAGCGGCACGATCCTGGTGCTGAGCCTGGCCAACCCGGAGGCGACGTTCGACCTCAAGCCCTACGACCTGTTCTCGCACGAGCTGCGGATCGTGGGCAGCAACACACGGCTCAACACGTTCCAGCGCGCACTGGACCTCGTGCCGCTGCTGGACCTTGAGCCCATCGTGACCGAGGTGCTGCCCCTCACGGAGGCCGTCAACGGCGTGCGCCGCGCCAAGGCCGGCGAGGGCGGGAAGATCGTGCTGGACTGTCGCGGCGGGAACTGACCCGATCAGCCCGGATAGTCGATAGCGATCACCACGCCGGCGACGATTTCCTCGACCTGGTCGGCGTCCAGCGCGCCGATCCGCTCAATAAACCGCTCAGTTGACACGCTGCGCACCTGCAAGAAGTCGGCGGCGGACTCCGCATCCAGGCCATTCCGGTCATCTACCGGAATTCGGAGCTTGTTGATTCGGTCGGCGAACTCCGGTCGCCAGGTTGTCAGCGGAACGATGATCCGAAGAAGGGCTACGTCGAATGCCGGCGAACTCACCACCACGACCGGACGGTCGCGCTGCAACTCGGCTCCTACGGCACGAGGCAGGCGAACCAGCCACACTTCGCCGCGTGAGGGTGAGTCATTCGCCACGGCTCGCTCGGCGGCTAGTGAATCGGGTCAGACAGCGTCGCGTCCCACGCGTCAGTCACATCAGGTTCGATCGCGATCCGCGCCCGGCGCAGCACACGATGGCGCTCCTCGGGTGGACGACGCGCTAGGTCGCGAAGGGACCCCTGAAACGTGCTCGGCTGTTCGCCGTCTTGACCGGCGTCCGAGTCGCTAACGTCCGCCGCCGTCTGCACCATTCCTACTGCCTCGCTGGTGAATTTCGATTGCCAAGCTCGGATTGACGAATCTCCGACGGCTTCGCCCACTTGTCAACCTATGCGAATCGATGTCCGGTGATGATCAGCCGACGCCTACAATGCTCGGCGGCGGAAGACGGCCGGAAGAGGCCCACACATGTCATTTGAAGACCGCCTGACCGAACTCGGCATCGAGCTGCCGGACGCGCCGCGGCCGATGGCTAGCTATGTGCCGGCGGTGCGGAGCGGATCACAGCTTTGGATAGCGGGGCAGCCGCCGGGTCCGGATTGGGGCGGCGGTCAGATTGGGCGGGAGTACACGATCGAGCAGGGCGCCGCCGCGGCTCGAGCCGCCGGGCTCAACATCCTGGCCCAGGTGCGGCAGGCGGCCGGATCGCTGGACCGCGTGCGCCAGGTCATCAAGGTCGTGGGATTCGTCAACGTGGCGCCCGGAATGGATCAGGCCCACCGGGTGGTCAACGGCTGCTCGGACCTGATGGTGGAAGTCTTCGGCGACGCGGGCCGCCATGCGCGCTCCGCCGTGGGCACGAGCACGCTGCCGATGAACATTCCGGTGGAGATCGAGGCCGTTTTCGAGTTGGATGGGTAGCGGCCGCCCAACCCACGAGCAAGGGCGGTTCGCGAACCGCCCCTACCCGTGGGTCATTAGATTCAGTGGCCGCTAGATTCCCGCCTCCGCGTAGACCCGGACGGGCGGGTCTGAGACCCGCCCCTACCCGAAGCACCCGGCACGCTTTCTGGTTTGACCGGGCTGGATTCCGGCTTTCGCCGGAATGACGGATGGGTTACGAACACGGTCCCCTTAAGCAGGAACGGCCCGCTCGACGGCGGACCGTTTCTGCGTCTCCGAACATCAGGCCCGCGACCGCTGGCCGCGGGCGAAGACTCGCGCTAGCTCGCGCGCACCTTCTCTGTTCGGGGACCCTTCGGACTGGCATCGCCCATACAGATCACCCCCTTCGCGTTTCGGGATATTCCGGCCGGCAGCCGGTGCCCGTTATGCGGGAAGTGTACGTCACGGCGCCGATGGCGTCGCGAGAGGGTCGTGGGTCGTATTGATTCTGGCGGCACGCGGTCGACGTGGGAACCCCCCTCACCCTAACCCTCTCCCTCGGTGGGGAGAGGGGATCGGACGAGCGCCGCGGGCAGGAAAACTGTCGGGGGCTGGGTTCGGACCCACCCGACGCCATACATCCGGCGCGCTACCAGGATCGCCCGGACTGGATTCCGGCCTTCGCCGGAATGACGGACATACGGCCGCCCAATTCCTCCCGAGTGGCCAGCGATCGCTTCGTCCTACGACTGTGGTCCCTGCCCGCCAATGCCCCACAGCTCATGGCTCGGCTCCCGGGCCATGAGGCGTTCGCCGGCCTCGGACACCGGCATGCCCTCGAATAGCACGACGTTCATCAACTCAACGATGGGCATTTCCACCCGCAGACGTTGGGCGAGCCGCAGCGCCCCGCGCGCCGCTTCCACCCCCTCGGCAACCATCACCATCTGCGCGGTGATTTCGTCCAGCGGACGTCCCTGCGCCAGCTGGCTGCCCACGTAGTGGTTGCGGGATTTGGCGCTGCTGCACGTGGCAATCAAATCGCCCACGCCGGCCAGGCCGCAGAACGTCAGGGGATTCGCCCCGGCGGCAACCCCGAGGCGGGTCATCTCGGCGAGCCCCCGCGTCATCAAGACCGCCTTGCCGTTCTGGCTCGCGCGCAGGCCGTCGGCCATGCCCGCGCCGATGGCGATGACGTTCTTGAGCGATCCGGCCAGCTCGACGCCGATCACGTCGTCGCTGGTGTAGGCGCGGAACCACGGTGCGCGCAATGCCCGCTGGACCGTCCGCGCGACTTCCGGGTCCGCCGACGCCACGACCGTGGCCGCGGGCTCGCGGGCGGCGATTTCACGCGCGAAGTTGGGACCCGAAACCACGGCGAATTGATCGGTCAATTCCCCGCCCACCAGCTCGGCCATGGCCTCCGAGACCCGCGCGCCCGACGGTGGGTCCAGGCCTTTGATTCCACTGACCAGGATGGCCTCGGGCGGCAACCAGCGCCCCAAGCGCTCCAGGTTTTCCGCCAGCCGCCGCATCGGAACGGCGAGCACTACCACCTCGGCGCCATCCAGCGCCGTCGCGGCGTCGTGGGTGATGGTGAGCGTATCGGGCAGCGGAATCCCGGGGAGGAAGCGCGTGTTCTCGCGCCGGCGCGCCATGGCGTCGGCCTCGATTGGGTCGTGAACCCAGAGCACGCACGCGCCGCCAACGTCGGCGACCAGCGCCGCCAGCGTGGTGCCCCAGCTCCCTGAACCGATGACGGTGACGCGCGTCGGAGTGCCCTCGATGATTGTCATTGGCCGCCCCAGTGTAGGCGTGGGCGGTCGCCTGGCACGGCGCGCGGGCCTGTTGGGCATCCAGGTCGCACCGCGTTAGCCTTGCCAGAGCCGGACGGAAATCCGTACGGCGGCACTCAGGAATCAGCATGGACCAGCCCACGACGGATGTGCGCGAGGCGCTGCGCACGATTCAGGACCCGTTTCTGGGCGCGGCGTTTAGCGAATACAACCTCGCGCGCGACGTACGGGTCACCGACGGCGCCGTCGCGCTCGGCCTGGTGCTGCCGGTACCGCTTGGACCGGTCAAGCAGTCGCTCGATGCGGCTGTTCGCGAGCGGCTGGCCGGGTTGCCGTGGGTGAGCAGCATCGACATCGACTGGTCCAGCAACATCACCGCGAACTCCGGCTTCGGCCAGTCTGGTCAGCCGCTTCAGGGCGTGAAGAACACCGTGGCCGTGGCCAGCGGCAAGGGCGGCGTCGGCAAGTCGACTTTGGCAGTGAACTTGACCGTCGCGCTGCACACCATGGGTGCCCGAGTGGGAATTCTCGACGCCGATATCTACGGCCCCAACGTGCCCGGCATGCTTGGCGTCGACGGGCGTCCCATTCTCGCCAACGACAAGATTCAGCCGCTCTACGGCTATGGCGTGCCCGTGATGTCCATGGGGTTCCTGGCCGACGAGGGCACCGCCATGATCTGGCGCGGTCCGATGGTGGCGCAGGCCCTGCGGCAGCTCATTGAGGACGTCGACTGGGGCCAGTTGGACTACCTGATCGTGGACCTGCCGCCCGGCACCGGCGACGCGCCGCTGTCCCTAGCGCAAATCCTGCCGTTGGCCGGCGCGGTGATCGTGAGCACCCCGCAGGAAGTGGCGCTACAGGACGTGCGTCGCGGCATTGCGATGTTCGAGAAGCTGCGCGTGCCGAACCTCGGCGTCGTCGAGAACATGTCCTACTTCGTCTGCGGCAACTGCCAGGAGCGGCACGAGATATTCGCCCACGGCGGCGCCGCACGTGCCGCGGAGACGGCCGGGGTGCCGCTGCTGGGCGAGATTCCGCTGGACCCGAGCATCCGCAGGGGTGGCGATCAGGGCCGCCCGCCCGCCGCGTCCGGGGCCGACGATGCGCTCGGGTCGGCGTATTTTGACGCCGCGCAGCACGTGACGGCCCAGTTGAGCCGCCTCAACGCCTCCAAGCCGGAGCCGCTTCCGGTTCTCTAGTCCGTCCGGGCCGCAATGGAGCCGCCGCTACCGTAGCGACAACCCAGCAGCAGCGGGCACGATGGACAGTCCGGTGTCGAGCGGCAGTGCGCCTTGCCCAGCCGCACGAACAGCCCGTGAGCCTCGGCGAGCTGCCAGGCATCCGTCGGCAGTGCCGCGAGGAGCAGCGCGCGCAGCGCTGGCCGCGGCACGTCCTTTGGAATGACGCCCAGCCGCTCCAGGGCCCGCTGCGTGTAGGTGTCGACCACGAAGCTCGGCTGCCGCGCCGCGTAGAGCAGGATGGCGTCCGCGGTTTCCGGTCCGACGCCCCAGATGCCGAGCAGCTCCCGCCGCAGCGGATCCGGCGGGGTGCGGAGCATGCGGTGCAGATCGCCGTCATGCGCATCACGCACGTGCGTGGCGAAGGCGTGCAGCTTGGCCGTCTTCTGGCGGAAGGACCCGCTCGGGCGCACCAGCTCCTGGCAACTGAGCTCGTCCAGGTCCAGGATGCCCTCGACCGAGAGCGCACCGGCGGCTCGAAGGTTTTCGATTGCCTTGGCGGCGCCGGTCCAGGCCGTGTTCTGCACCAGCAGCGCACCGGCGATCACCTCGAAGGGGTCGGTATCGGTCCACCATCGCTGCGGGCCGAAGTGGTCCGCCAGCGCGTCCAGTAACGGCTCGAGCCGGTCGGCCAGCTCCGCCGGCGCGGGGAGGGTCACTCGATGCGAATGACGCTATGCACCGGGTGGTCGTCGATCTGCGCCCGTCCGTTGAGGAACACGAGCTCGATCAGGAACGCGCTGCCGATGACCGCAGCGCCGAGCTCGCGCACGAGCTGCACGGCCGCGACCGTGGTTCCTCCGGTCGCCAGCAGGTCATCCATCACCACCACGCGATCACCGGCTTGCAGCGCGTCGCGGTGGATTTCCAGCGCGTCGCTGCCGTATTCCAACTCATAGGTGATCTGATGGGTCGCGGCGGGCAGCTTCCCCGGCTTGCGCACCGGCACCACCCCGCAACCCAACTGCACGGCCGCAGCCGCCGCAAACAGGAAACCGCGCGCCTCGACCGCCACCAGCGCGTCGGGCGGCGCGTCACGGTAGGGCGCCACGAGCTGGTCGATCGCTTCGCGCAATGCCTCTGGATGCCGCAACAGCGGCGTGATGTCCTTGAACATGATTCCCGGCTTGGGGAAATCCGGGATGTCACGAATGAACCGTTCCAGGTCCATGCGCATGGCCTCCTACCTGACCGCCCGCGGACGGCGTCTCACAAGGGTTCTGGGGCGGCATCATGGCACGCCCCCAGCGACCTCCCGCGTCCGGCGTATACTCTGGCGCCAACGGACCCGCGCTGAGGACTTGCATGCCGGCCTACACCTACGAATGCGAAAAGTGCGGCGACGTGTTCGATATTCGCCGCAGCATGACGGACGAGAGCCCCGTCGTTTGCACGTCCTGCCGGAGCAAGCGTGTGCGCCGCATCTACCACGCGCTGGCCATGGTCGGGGCCTCGTCGTCCGGCAGCAGTGAGTCGCCGCCCGCCTATAGCGCGGGGGCAAGCTGCTGCGGCGGTTCCTGCGGCTGCTAGCTCCGACGCCCTAGCACGTTAGCGGCGGGGCGCTGCCTCCGTCTGGGCATACCGCGCGCCGTTGCCAATGACCGTGGCGATGTTGTGTGGCGTATCCCACGTGCAAGGGAACGATGTGCAGCCGTTGGGCGTACTCTCTTCAGGACGGTGCCGCGCCGTCTTCCACCGAAGGAGCTGGAGATGTTGAACCGTGCAAGAGTGACCCTAGCCATCGCCATCCTGGCGCTGGCGGCGGTTATCGGCAGCGTTGCCGTCGTGGGCGCGGATTCAGACGAGACATCCTACCTGGAGCCGCCGCGCACCCTCTCGGTGAATGGCGACGGCACGGCGTCGGCCGCTCCCGATATCGTCGATATCCAGCTCGGCGTCGAGACGATCGACGAAGATCCGAAGACCGCCATCGACGACAACACGTCGACGATGCAAAGCGTGATCGAGGCGCTGACCGATCTGGAAGTCGCCGAGGACGACATCCAGACGCGCAGCTTCAACATGTGGGTCGAGCAGATTTACGACGAAGACGGCCCGACCGGTCGATTCCTCTACCACGTGGTCAACCAGATCTCGGTGCGCGTGCGGGACATTGACCAGACCGGCGACGTGCTGGGCGCGGCGCTGGCGGCCGGCGCGAACACCGTGCGCGGCATCTCCTTCGGCGTGGAAGACACGCAGTCGCTGGAAGAGGCCGCGCGCGACGCTGCCGTCGACAACGCCATCGCCAAGGCCGAGCAGCTGGCCGAGCGGCTGGGTGTCGCGGTCGGCAGCCCGCGGTATATCGCCGAAATCTCCGGCGGCTTCCCCGACTCGGTCCGCGTCGAGCGAGCGGTCATGCTGGAGACCGCCGGCGGGAGCGTTCCGGTGTCGCCCGGCGACTTCACGGTTCGCGTGTCCGTGAACATCATCTTCGACATCGAGCTGCCGTACGAGGACGGCGACTCGGAGGAGGAAGAGTCCGAGGAGAGCTAAGGTGCCTCAAAACAAGTCAGGACCCATGGCATCAATTGCCCCCAATCCGTTCGAGAGCCCCTTCGACAAGCTCAGGGCGAACGGATTGGGGGCGGGCCACTGGCTGCAGTCAGCCCAGCCTCAGCGGCCGCCGGACCTGAAGAAGCGGTAGACATCCGCCAGCTCGGCGGTGCGCCGCGCTGGCGGCAGCGAGTCCAGCACCAGGTCGCCGTAGCGGCGGGTGGTCAGCCTGCGATCCAGGATGGCCACCACGCCGCGGTCCTGGCTCGAGCGAATCAGCCGGCCCACGCCTTGCTTGAGCAGCAGTGTGGCGCGCGGCAGGGCGAACTCGCCGAACCAGTTCCGGCCCTCGGCGCGCAGGCGGTCGGTGCGCGCGGCAATGACGGGATCGTCGGGCACGGCAAACGGCAACCGCGTGATGATGACCAGGCTCAGCGCCTCGCCCGGCACGTCGACGCCCTCCCAGAACGACCGCGTGCCGAAGAGAACGGCGTTGCCGGCCGCGCGGAACTGGTCGAGCAGTACCGGCGTGGGCGCCTGGCCCTGGCGCAGCACGGGAAACGCGAGCCGGCCCGAAAGCCGGCGCCAAGCGTCGCGCAGCGCCCGGTGGCTGGTGAACAGGCAAAACGCGCCGCCGCCCGAGGCCTGCACGAGCGCCTCGATGCGGGCGGCGACGGCGGCTGCGTAGACCTCCGAGGCGCCGCCGCCCGCCGGCGGTTCGGCGACGTCATGCGGCAGATACAAGAGCGCTTGGCGCCGATAGTCGAACGCCGGCTCGGTCACCATCCCCTCGGCGCCGGCCAGGCCCAGTCGATCGGCCGTGTAGTCAAACGAGCCCCCGACGGTGAGCGTGGCCGACGTGCCGATCACCTGCCGGCGGTCGGCCACCAGCCGCTTGAAGGTCGAAGCCACGTCGATTGGGGCGGCGGTCGCGACGATGCCGCGTTCGTCGGACCGCTCCGCGTAGTGCACCCAATCCGGGTCGCCGACGCGAAAGACTCGGTCGGCGTCCATCGCCAGCTCGCGCAGCCGGCGACTAAGCCAGGCGCCCTCCTCGCCGTCGGCAACCTCGCCTACCGCCTCGGCCAGGTCGGTGGCCAACTCCGCCAGCCGGATTCCGGCGGGGACCTCCTCCCGGATCGGCGATCGGCCGGCGCCCAACATGCGCTCGACCTGGGCAAATGCCGCCGTGGACGCTTCCAGCGCCGCCCGAATGGTTCCGGCGCGCCCGCGACCGACGGCGTCGATCACCCGCCGCGTGTTGAGCATGCGGGAGGCGCGGCCGGCGTCGATCTCCGCCGCGAAGACGGAGGTTGCCGCGTCCTCGAGCGTGTGCGCCTCGTCGAGCACCGCCGGCGCCCCCTGGGGCAGCGGCATGCCGGACCCGTCCTCGTCGCCCACCGACCGCAGCTTGGCGTCCACCAGCACCAGATGGTGATTGGTAATCACGATCTGGGCGTCGGCGGCCTGCGTCCGCGCCTTCTCGGCCCAGCACTCGCGCACGAAGGGACAGAGGCGTCCCTCGCAGGTCTCCGTGCCGCGGGTCAGCGCGGCGCGCAACACCGGCGTCGCGCCCTCGCCCAACTCGTCCATGTCGCCGCTGGTGGTGCGGTCGGCCCAGGCCCGAACTTCAGGCATGTGCCCCACGACCGCCGCGTCGGGCATTTGCGCCTGCGCATCCAGCGACAGCAGGCAGAGATAGTTGGCCCGACCTTTCAAGCGCGCCACGGTCGGCGACACGCCCGTGAGGCGGACGGCCAGCGGCAAGTCGTGGAACCAGAGCTGATCCTGCAACGCCTTGGTAGCGGTGCTCACGATCGCCTGCGACTTGGCGCGCAGCAGCGGCGCCAGGTAGGCCAGCGATTTGCCGGTGCCGGTGCCGGCCTCGACGAGCGCATGCTGTCCGGCGGCGAGCGCATCTTCCACGAACCCTGCCATCTGGAGCTGGCAGTCGCGGGTCTCGTATTCGGGGAGCAGCCTCGACAGGGCGCCGCCGGCGCCGAACAGTCGTTCGAGCGACCGCCGGCCGTCGGTCGGTCCGTTCACGCGGTTGCCGCTACGGGAGGATGCGAGTTGTGGCCGAGCCGCCGGCGATTGGCGTCGCCGCGAACGCCTCGGCGAAGTCCACGCCGGCCTGGAGTCCGCGATACGCCGACACCGTCTCGGCCGCCTCGGCGATGTCGATGCCCCGCCGCGTCAGGTACCAGTGCGCCAGCGCCTTGAGGTGCGCGATGGCCGCCTGCTTTGCGTCGATCGTGTCGCTCACGTCCACGTAGGTGTCGGGGGTGAAACCCTCGAACCATCGCGGCTGGTAGCCGAACACCGCGGGCGGCGCGTCCAGGGGGTCCTGGTCGGTGCGGGCGGTGGGCGCGGCGGCAAGGTGCGCGGCGTCGAGCGCCAGCCGCAAGACGTCGCGCAGGTCGTGGTGCGCGTCCACCGACGCCGGCGCGAGCAGGGCATTCGGCCGGAACTTCCGCACCACCTCGACCAGTTGCATTCGCGTCACCGCGTCGTTGGCCACGCTGAAGTCCGAGTGGCCGAACCAGAAACACTCCGCGCCCAGGGACCCGGCCGCAGCCTCCGCTTCGGCGCGATGCGCGTCGGCCTGCTCCCGCGGCGGCGCCTCATCGCCAACGCTGTTGCCGTTGCCCAGCGTGCAGATCGCCACCGCGCCACGCATGGCCACCACGCGCGCCAGCGTGCCGCCGCAGCACATCTCGGCGTCGCCGGGCGAAGCGGCCAGGGCGAGGATGCGCATGAGTCCCCCGTAGCGTGACGTGGTGAGAGTTTAGCCCGGCGCCTCAGGCGCTCCCGCCGCGTGCGGCAGAATTGACCTGCGCCGCAGCCGCGCCGGACTTATGCCCGATTCCACCGCCAATTTCTTCGACCAGGCCCGCGTCTACGTGCGCGCCGGGCGCGGTGGCGACGGCGTGGCGAGCTTCCGCCGCGAGAAGCACGTGCCGCTCGGCGGACCCGACGGCGGAGATGGCGGCCGCGGCGGCGACGTCATGATTCGGGGGCGCGAAAACTTACACGCGCTTACGCACCTGCAATACCGACATCGATTCGTCGCCGGCAACGGCGCGCCCGGCCAGCGCAGCCTGCGCCAGGGGCGGGACGGCAAGCCAGTGATCATCGACGTCCCGCTCGGCACCGTGGTGTATGACGACGCGGCCTCGCGCGTGCTGCACGATCTGGTTGAAGCGGGCCAAGTTGAGGTGGTCGCCCACGGCGGTTCGGGGGGACGCGGCAACGCGCGCTTCAAGTCGTCGCGCTTCACGGCGCCGGATCTTGCGCTGCGCGGCGCGGACGGGGACGAATGCCACCTGCGCCTCGAATTGGAGCTAATTGCCGACGTTGGGCTGGTTGGCGCGCCCAATGCGGGAAAGTCGTCGCTGCTGGCGCGCATCAGCGACGCCCGGCCGAAAGTCGCGCCGTACCCCTTCACGACGCTGCAGCCCGTATTGGGCGTCGTCGCGGCCAGCGACACGCACGTGGTCGTCGCCGATCTGCCGGGGCTGATCGAGGGCGCCAGCGAGGGGGCAGGTCTCGGCGCGCAATTCCTGCGCCACGCCAGGCGTTCACGGGTGCTCATTCACGTCGTTGACGGCTCGGGCCTGGAGCGACCGCCGATCGAGGCCTTGGACGCCATCAACCATGAGCTGGCAAGCCACGGCGCCGGATTGGAGACGCGGCCGCAGATCGTGGTTTTCAACAAGATCGACCTTGCCGAATCTCGCGTTGAGTGGAGCGCCTTTGCCGCGGAGTGCCGCGAGCGCGCCTGGGAGCCGGTGGCGGTGTCCGCGGCCACCGGCGAAGGAATTCCGACGCTGATTCAACGCGCGCTGGGCGCGCTGGCCGAGGCGCGCGAGCCGGAGCGTCCCCAGCCGACGGCCCCGCCGGTGCTGCGCCCCGAGCCGGTCCATGAGGCCCCGCGGCTGTTTCGTCGCGAGGACGGGGCCTATGTCATCCGCGACCCGACGCTCGAACGGTTGGCGCGGCAACTCAATCTCAACACTCCCGACGCGGTCGACTACTTCCAGCGCCGGCTCGACCGCAGCGGCGTCACCGCGCGCCTCGAAAAGGCCGGCGCCGAGCCCGGCGACACGGTGGTGATCGGCGAGTTGGAATTCGAGTGGGAGGCCGAGGGGCTGTGATAGCATCCCGCCATGGTGTTTTGTAGCCGAAACTGTCGCCCATCCCTGGGTGAAATCCGCGTCACTACCTAGCCCCCGCCATGTCGCGGCCAGCGTGCCGCGCCGCGGGGGCCGCGCCCGGCACTGCCGGGCGATTTTGTTTTCTCGGCGGGGTTCGGCCCGCTCTCTACCTGACCAAGGATCTCTCCCATGAACGACACGCTCTCTCGCATGCGGCATTCCGCCGCGCACGTGCTGGCCACAGCCGTGCTGGACGTTTTTCCGGACGCCGAACTCGGCATCGGGCCGCCCACGGATGACGGCTTCTACTACGACTTTCTGCTCCCGCGCGCGCTGACGCCCGAGGACTTGAAGCAGTTCGAAGCGCTGATGCGCAAGCACGTGGCGGCGGACTACCCCTTTGAGTACGCCGAGCATGAGCGCTCGGAGTTGCTGGAGCAGTTTCGCCAGGACGGCCAATCCTTCAAGGTCGAGCTGATCGACGACCTGGCGGCGGACGAAACGCTCAGCACCTACACGTCCGGGCCGTTCGTCGACCTCTGCCGCGGCCCGCACGTCGAGTCGACGGGTCAGATCGGCGCGTACAAGCTGCTGTCCATCGCCGGCGCTTACTGGCGCGGCGACGAGCGGCGACCACAGCTGCAGCGCATCTACGGCACGGCCTTTGCCACGCGCGCCGAGCTGAAGGCGCACCTGCAGCGGCTCGAAGAGGCCAAGAAGCGCGACCACCGCCTGCTGTCGCGCCAACTCGACCTGTTTTCCTTCAATCCGCTGGTCGGCGCGGGACTGGTGCTGTGGCATCCCAAGGGCGGGGTGATCCGCGAGACGCTGGAAGACTTCTGGCGCGCCGAGCACCGGCGCCGCGGCTACGACCTGGTGTATTCCCCGCACATCGGCCGCAAGGAGCTGTGGGAGACGAGCGGGCACACGCAGTTCTTTGCCGACGGGCTGTTCCCGGAGATGGAGCTGGAGAACCAGACGTTCATCAACAAGCCGATGAACTGCCCCTTCCACGTGCAGATTTTCGCGTCGGGCACGCGCAGCTACCGCGACCTGCCGCTGCGACTGGGCGAGCTTGGGTCGGTCTACCGCTACGAGCGCTCGGGCACGCTGCACGGGGCGTTGCGGGTGCGCGGCATGACGCAGGACGACGCCCACATCTTCTGCCGCCGCGACCAGTTCGTGGACGAGGTCAGCGGCGTCATCGACCTGACCCAGATGATTCTCGGCACGTTCGGGTTTTCGGACTACGCGATCGACGTGAGCGTGCGGGCCGACGACGACCGCGACAAATACGCCGGGGACGACGAGCTGTGGGAGCTAGCCGAGCAGGGACTCGTCGAGGCCTTGGATCGGCACGGCCTCAAATTCCGTCGCGTCCCAGGCGAGGCGGCCTTTTATGGGCCCAAGATCGATGTGCATCTCGTGGACGCCATCGGGCGCACCTGGCAGCTCACGACGATCCAGGTCGACTTCAATCTGCCGGAGCGATTCGACATCACCTACGAGGCCGCCGACGGCAGCCGCGAGCGTCCGGTGATGGTCCATCGCGCCATCATGGGGACGATCGAGCGGTTCACGGCCATCCTCATCGAGCACTTCGCCGGGGCGTTCCCAGTTTGGCTGGCGCCCGTGCAGGCCGTGGTGATCCCCATCGCCGACCGGCATGCGGAATACGGCCAGGGCGTGGTCGAGCAACTGCGGGCCGCCGGGCTCCGCGCGGAGCTTGACGCGCGGTCCGAGCGCATGAATCGCAAGATTCGCGACGCGCAGCTCCAAAAGGCCCCCTACATGCTGATCGCCGGCGACCGCGACATTGCCGCGGGGCACGTTTCCGTGCGTCTGCGCACCGGCGAGGACCTCAAGGGCATGCCCGTGGACGCCTTCCTGGACGCCGTGCAGCCGGTCGTCGCGTCACGCGCGCACGACACCCTCGGCTTCGATGCCGCCGACTAGCGGTGCTGACCGCGCGTCCGGAAGTGCCCCGGCGTTAGCGAGACCTTTTTCGGGCCTGGCGGTCGGCCGGGCCCGGCAACGGGTCAAGGAGGGCAGTGCCCGGGACCGATGAGCCAGCAGCCCGTCAACGTGCTTCGTACGGCTCGTCGCATGGCGTCCTATCTGCGCCCGCATTGGCGAGCGCAGCTGGGCGCCGTGCTGGCCTCCCTGGTGACGGTTGGCGCGGAGTTACCGACGCCGCTGCTCATCAAGGCGCTGGTCGACGATGTCGCGATCGGGGGCGACCTGAGCCTGCTGCCGCCGCTGCTCATCGCCATCGGCGCGCTGGCCATTGCAGGGTCGGCTGGCTACGTTGCCGCCAACTATCTCTTCACGAGCGCCGGCGAGCAGGCGGCCAACGTCCTGCGGCGAGCGCTGATGGACCAGGTGCTGCGCCTGCCGCTCGCCTACTTTCGCGGGCACCGCACCGGTGACACGGTGACCCACTTCACCGCCGACTCGGCCGCGATTGCCGAGGCCTACGAGCGCGCCTACGGCAAGGGGCTGTCCGCCGCCATCTCGGTGCTCGGCATCGTCATCGTGGTGGCGGTGATCGACTGGCGCTTCGGGGTGCTCGCCGCCATGCTGGTTCCGGTGTACATGCTGCTGCCGCGGCTTCGCCAAGGACACCACGTGCGCTCCGCGCAGCGCGTCCAAAGCGCCACCGGCGAGCTCGGCGGTCTGGCCACGGAACTCATTGCCGGCATGCGCGACATCCGCGCTTTCAATCGCCAGGCGTGGTCGCTCGAACGACTGCGGCGTCTGCTTCGCGAGTTGCGCGATGCGCGCGTGTATCAGGGCTTCGTTCGCGGCTGGACCTGGGTGACCACGACCATCTTCTGGATCGCCTACGCCGCGATCTTCCTCGTGCTGGCAGAGCCGATCTTCGGGGGCGAAGTGACGATCGGATTCGCGCTTGCGCTGGCGGGCTATCTCTCGTGGCTCAACCGAGAGGTGACCCCCATGACCATGTCCTACGTCGACCTGTTGCACGCCGTGGGCGCCGCGCGGCGACTCTTCGATTTTCTAGACACGCCGGCGGAAGACGACGCAGGCGATCGGAAGACACTGGCCGCGACCCGCGGCGATGTCGAGTTTCGCGGCGTCGGCGCGGCATACATGGCCGGTACACCAGTGCTGACCGACGTGTCGTTTCGCGTATCGGGCGGCTCAACGACGGCGATCGTGGGCCCGAGCGGCGCCGGGAAGTCGACCGTCGTCAACCTGCTGCTGCGCTTCCTCCAGCCAAGCGCCGGCGAGATCCGGCTCGACGGGCAGGACATCGGCGCCGCGAGCGCGACGGAAACGCGTCGGCACGTCGGCGTCGTGTTTCAGGATCCGGTGCTTTTTCACGGGTCCATTGCCGACAACATCGGGTTTGGACGCAATGGCATCGGCCGGCGCGAGGTCGCCCAGGCAGCCGACATCGCCGCCGCCACCGACTTCATCGAGGCCACGCGGGACGGATTCGACACCCAGGTCGGTGAGCGGGGTCTCCGACTGTCGGGCGGCCAGGCCCAGCGCATCGCCGTCGCGCGCGCCATTGCGGGCGATCCGCG